>NZ_JANPEO010000001.1:0-12654 GCF_031422975.1 Nocardioides sp.
GGGTCGGGGTCCCGGCCTTGCAAACTCCCTGACGGTACCTCGTGCCGGCCCCAACCTGGGGCCGGACACGAGGCTTGGTGGCACCACGTCCGAGGACGCTGTGCCGCGTGCCTAGCTCGTGAGCGCTGGGATGGCCTTGCGGGACTCGAGCACCGCGTCGATGAGGCCGTATTCGACGGCGCCCTCGGCGGTGAGGATCTTGTCGCGCTCGATGTCTCGGCTGACCTGCTCGATGTCCTTGCCGCTGTGATCGGAGATCATCTTCTCCAGCAGCTCGCGCATCCGCAGGATCTCGTTGGCCTGGATCTCGATGTCGGAGGTCTGGCCGAACGTGCCCTCGGTGTAGGGCTGGTGGATCAGGATCCGGCTGTTGGGCAACGCCAGACGCTTGCCCGGGGTACCGGCCGCGAGCAGGATCGCAGCGGCGGAGGCGGCCTGGCCCAGGCACACGGTCTGCACGTCGGGCTTGATGAAGCGCATCGTGTCGTAGATCGCGGTCAGTGCGGTGAACGACCCACCGGGGCTGTTGATGTAGATGCTGATGTCCTGGTCGGGGTTCATCGACTCCAGGGACAGGAGCTGGGCCATCACCGCGTTGGCGACGTCGTCGCTGATCGGGGTGCCGAGGAAGATGATGCGCTCCTCGAACAGCTTGGTGTAGGGGTCGATGCGTCGGAAGCCGTAGGAGGTGCGCTCTTCCCACTGGGGAATGTAGTAGTTCATCGGGTCAGTCCTTCTGCCGCGCCGGGCGGCCTTCGTCGGCGGCCTCGCGGGCGTTGGTGACGACCTTGTCGACGAGGCCGTACTCCACCGCCTGGGGGGCGGTGAACCAGCGGTCGCGGTCGGCGTCGGCGACGACCTGGTCGACCGTCTGGCCGGTGTGCTCGGCGATGAGGTCGAGCAGCACCTTCTTGATGTGCAGCGACTGCTGCGCCTGGATCTTGATGTCGGAGGCGGAGCCACCCATGCCCGAGGAGGGCTGGTGCATCATGATCCGCGCGTGGGGCAGGGCGTAGCGCTTGCCCTTGGTGCCGGCGCAGAGCAGGAACTGGCCCATCGAGGCGGCCAGGCCCATGCCGACCGTGGCCACGTCGTTGGGGATGTAGTTCATCGTGTCGTAGATCGCCATGCCGGCGTCGACGGAGCCGCCTGGGCTGTTGATGTGCAAGAAGATGTCGGCTTCGGGATCCTCGGCCGAGAGCAGGAGCAGCTGGGCGCAGATCGCGTTGGCGTTCTGGTCGCGGACCTCGGAGCCGAGGAAGATGATCCGCTCGCGGAGCAACCGCTGGTAGATGTGGTCGTCGAGACCGGCGGTCCCGATGCCGCCATTCATCTCGGGCGAGAGTGCTGGGCTGGAGTTCTGGTTCACCCGAGCGACATTAGCCCGAAGCGCCGACAGTTCCACGCGTTATGCACCGCTGTTCGCCCACAGCGCACAGCCGACCTGATGCGGGCGGGTCAGGCCAGCCACCGGGTCAGCGCCGCGGCGACCCGGTCGTCGTTCAACAGGTCG
The DNA here is from genome assembly GCF_031422975.1 of Nocardioides sp. Lineage (GTDB taxonomy): Bacteria > Actinomycetota > Actinomycetes > Propionibacteriales > Nocardioidaceae > Nocardioides. The sequence goes on from NZ_JANPEO010000001.1 coordinate 1,514, forward strand.
AAGTGGTGTCCGCGCAGGTGCAGCACCTCGCTGTCCGGGAACAGGTCGCGTCCGCGACGGTCCCGGCCGTACGCCGACGCCTGGCGCACCAGCATGTCGCCGAAGAAGGCGCTCGCCGGGTGTCGCGGCGAGGACGCCAGGGTGGCGGAGACCAGGCGGTAGCGCGCATGCGGCAGCGGGGCGAAGTCCTCGTCGAGCCCCTCGATCAGGTCGTCGACACCGACCGAGCGCTGGTCCAGGATGCGCCCGAAACCGGCCACCTCGGGCAGTCGTGCGAGCAGCCCGCTGCCCTGCTTGACCCCGCGGGCGAGCGGCGCGCCGAGGTGCGGTGTCCCGAGCGTGACGACCACGCTGACCCGCTCGCGCCACGTCCACTCCCCTTGCACGGCGGTCGCCGCCCGGATCACCAGGCCGCCCATCGAGTGCCCGACCAGCGCCAGCTCCGTCACTCCGGTCGGCCAGTTCGTCACGAGGCTCTCCAGCAGTGCGGCCAGGGACGCGCCGTTGGCGCGGACCGACAGACCGGTGTTGGTCCTGAGCTCCACCGGCGTCCAGCCGAGGTCGGCCAACTCCTCGGCGTACGTCGTGCCACGACGCGCCCGGCCCCGCTGCCAGTAGGACTCGTTCTCGCAGAGCCCGTGGAGGAACACGGCCACCCGCCCGGTCGCGATCGGGTACGCCGCAGCGAGCCCCTCCGAGGTCACTGGCACGTCGCGCCCGCCGACCCGCGGCGCCATGGTGATCGCCAGCCGCGGGCGCTCGCGCTCGAGCCGGTCGCCGATGAGCCCGTTGACCGCCGACCGGACGAACCTGCTCCGGGGACCGGTCTCCATGGCGGGGCCGACACCGACGCGTGCCGCGGCGTCGAGCCCGGCGCTGACACCTCGCAGCGAGAGGCCCACCCCGGCGTAGAGCGAGCGCGCGACGATGCGATGGCCGACACCGGGGAACGCACTGGAGGTGCCCAGAGGCCGGTCGAGGAGGCCGTGGACCCGGTCCACCCACGCGAGGTGGGTGTCGCGGGCAGTGTCGATGACCACTTCGTCGGCGACGTGGGCGAGAAGCGCCAGCGCGTCGAGGAGACCGGGCTCCGTGCGGGTCGTCATGCCCGCACCCTAGCGTTCGAGTGAACAGGCGTGCACTCGACACTGCGACGCAGGCCCGACACGATGCGCGCCGGGCCTGCGTCAGGCGACCTTCAGTCCTGCTCGGTAGCCTCGGTATCGTCGGTCTCGTCGGTGTCGTCCGCGACGGCTTCCGCGTCCACGGGCGCACCGATCGTGCCGTCGGGACGCAGGTTGGACAGCTCGACGACGTTGCCGGAGGCGTCCGTCACGACGGCCGACTCGACCAGGGTCGCCAGCGCCTTGCCGCGCAGGATCTCCTGGACCATGTCGGGGATGTGGTTGTGCTCGAACATGTGGTTGGCGAACTCCTGCGGGTCCTGACCGGACTGCTGGGCGCGGCGCACGAGGTGGCTGGAGAGGTCCTGCTGGTCGACGCCGATCTCTTCCTTCTTCGCGATCGCGTCGAGGATGAACTGCGCCGCGACGGCGTCGCGGACCCGGCGGTCGAGGTCGGCCTCGAACTCCTCGGTCGTCTGGCCCTCGTCCTCGAGGTACTTCTCCATCGTCAGGCCGGCGTACATCAGCTGCTGCTCGACGTTCTCCCGGCGCGAGTTGAGCTCGTCGGTGACCATCGTCTCCGGCAGCGGGATGACAACCTTCTCGAGCAGGGCCTCGAGCACGGCGTCGCGCGCGGCGGCGGCCTGCTCAAGGCGCTTGCCGCGACCCAGGCGCTCCTTCACGTCGGCCGTCAGCTCCTCGACGGTGTCGAACTCCGAGGCCAGCTGGGCGAACTCGTCGTCGAGCTCGGGCAGCTCCTGCTCCTGGACAGCAGTGACCGTGACGGTGACGTCAACGGCCTCGCCGACCAGGTCGCCGCCGACGAGCTCGGAGGAGAAGGTCTTGTCGTCGCCGGCGGCCATGCCGACGAGGGCCTCGTCGAGGCCCTCGAGCATGCCGCCACGGCCGACCTTGTAGGACATGCCGCTGACCTCGCCGCCCTCGACGGTGTCGCCGTCCTTGGCCGCGGTGAGGTCGATCGTCACGAAGTCGCCGTCGGCGGCCGCGCGCTCGACGTCCACGAGGGTGCCGAAGCGCTCACGCAGCGCCTGGACCTGCTCCTCGACCTCGACGTCGGACAGCTCGATGTCGTCGACCTTCGCCTCGAGGGCGTCGTAGGCCGGCAGCTCGAAGTCGGGCTTGATGTCGACCTCGGCGGTGAACTCGAGGGTCTGGTTGTCCTCGAACTTGGTGACCTCGATCTCGGGCTGGGCGAGGGGCTCCAGCGAGTTCTCCTGCATGGCCTCGGCGTACTTCTGCGGGACGATCTCGTTGATCGCCTCGTCGAGCACGGCACCGCGGCCGACCTGCCGGTCGATGACCGCCGGTGGGACCTTGCCGCGGCGGAAGCCGGGAACGTTGATCTGCTGGGCGATCTTCTTGTACGCCTTGTCGAGGCTCGGCTTGAGCTCCTCGAAGGGCACCTCGATGGTCAGCTTGGCCCGGGTCGGGCTCAAGTTCTCGACGGCGCTCTTCACAGGTGGTCTCCTTCATCGTCTGGCTGGCCCTGAGGGCTGAACTGGTGGCCCGAACTGCGGTCAGTCGGTGGCCGGTGTGGTGTGCATTTCAGTCGGGGCGACAGGACTCGAACCTGCGGTCTCCTGCTCCCAAAGCAGGCGCGCTAGCCACTACGCTACGCCCCGCCAAGTCGGCCGAAATCGCCCGGTTGTGAGCGGTTCTGACTCCCTTGGAGCGGATGACGGGAATCGAACCCGCGTAATCAGTTTGGAAGACTGGAGCTCTACCATTGAGCTACATCCGCAGCGCGCCGTTCGATGCCGACCTGCAGGCAGGCAGACGCATCAAATTGCGCGCTGTCATGGTGCCACACAGCGCCTGATCACCCACAACTGCGGGCGTCAGCGCCGGTGCACCAGCAGCAGCGCCCGGTCGTCGTTGCGCGAGCCGATCGACTCGATGATCCGCTTCGCGCCGCCGTCGAACTCGCCCCGGAGCAGCTGTTCGGCCTGGCCCAGCATCTTGTCGACGCCCAGCATGATGTCGCGGTGCGGCGTCTCGACCATGCCGTCGGTGTAGAGCAGCAGGGCATCGCCGCGGCGCATCGTGCCCTCGACGGGTTCGTAGGTCGCCCCGTCGATCAACCCGAGCACCGGACCCTCCGCCTCCATCACGGACCATCGGCCGGTGCCCGCCACGCGCAGCGCGGCCGGCGGGTGGCCGGCCGAACGAATGGCGTACCTGCCGGTCGCGAGGTCGAGGGAGAGGTGCACCGCCGAAGCGAAGCCCTCCTCCCAGTCCTGGCGCATCAAGAAGTCGTTGGCCGACTCCAGGAACTCCTCGGGCGGGAGCGCTCCCAGCAGGCCGCCGAGCGCACCGGACAGCAGCAGCGCCCTGGTCCCGGCGCCCTCGCCCTTGCCCGAGACGTCGACCACGGCGACGTCGAGGCGGTTGCCGTCGCGCGCGGTCACGACGAAGTCGCCCGCGAAGGCGGTGCCGCCGGCCGAGCGGAGCTCGCTGGCAGCGTACCAGTCATCAGGCAGTTCGGGGATGCCGCCCTGACGCAGGATGCGGTCACGCAGGTCGACGAGCATCGACTCGCCGCGCAGCCCGCCCACACCGAGGGTGGACCGGCGGAAGCTCGCGAGCAGGATGATGAAGCCGAGCGCGAAGAGGATCACCACGGTGACGGCCGTACGCGCGTTGATCACCGGTTGCTGCGGCACGAGCACCGCGAGGATCAGCAGCGTCAGCACCACGAACCACGGCAGCTGGCGTGGACCGAGCATCAGGTTGGCCACCAGCAACGGCACCACCATCGCCGTCAGGGGGACGTACATCGCCGCTTCCCAGATGAGTACGCCCGTCGCCGCCGAGAAGGCGATCAGGAGCGCGAACGTGCCTGAGTCGCGCGGCAGGACGCCGCGCAGCGCATATTGGAATCGCTGGCCGAGTGAGGGCGCGGGCGCCGCTCGGCTTTCCCGGTATGCCGTCATGACCTCGGTCCTCGTGCGGGTGCTCGGATGGACTCTACGGCGCGGGAGCGGAACGTGGGCTGACATTGAGAACACCAGAAGCTGTTGCGCCCGACCAGCACCTCGGTCCGGATCGGGGTTCCGCAGACCAGACAGGGTTGGCCCGTGCGGCGGTAGACGTAGACCTCGCCCCCGTGGTCGTCCCTGCGGGGGTCGCGGCCCATCGCCTCGGGGGTGTGTTCGGGCCGGACGGTGTCGATCCGGTTGAGCACCACTCCCTCGCGCATCAGCTCCACGAGGTCGGCCCAGATGGCTCGCCACTGGCCCACGCGCAGGGTGCGGCCCGGTCGCAACGGGTGGACCCGGTTCCTGAACAGCACCTCGGCCCGATAGACGTTGCCCACCCCGGCCAGCACGGCCTGGTCCATGAGCAGGTCGCCGATCGGCCGGTGGCTGGCCTTGATCCGCCGCCAGGCGCGGTCCGGATCGGCGTCGGCGCGCAGAGGGTCGGGTCCGAGCCGTGCCCGGATCTCGTCGCGGAGAGCCGGGCCGATGAGCTCGCACCGGGTGGCGCCCCGCAGGTCGGCGTACGCCGATCCGTCGGCACGCACGATGCGCAGGCGCACCTGCCCGACCGGGAGCGGGACCTCCTCCACGTCCGTGCGCACGTCGAAGCCCCCGATCAGGCCGAGGTGGACGTGGATGACGTGGTCGTGCTCGAAATCGACGAACAGGTGCTTGCCAAGAGAGTCGGCGCCGAGCAGCCGGGAGCCGTCGACGACCGCGGCGTCGGCTGCGAACCTGCCCTGCGGACTGCCGACCTGGACTAGGCTGCCGGCGAACGCGGCGTCGAGGTCGTCGGCGAGGCGGCGGAGGGTGTGACCCTCAGGCACCCGTGCTGCCCCGGAGTGCGCTGGCCGGCAGCGGCGGGAGCTCGCGGCTCTCGTCGTAGGTCGACAGCTGGCCGATGCGGCGCACGTGCCGCTCGTCCTGGCTGAACGCCGTGGTCAAGAAGACCTCCACGAAGCGGGTCATGTCCTCGACCGGGTGCATGCGGCCGCCGACGGAGACGACATTGGCGTCGTTGTGCTCGCGCGCCAGCACGGCCGTCTCCTCCGACCAGACCAGGGCGCAGCGGATGCCGACGACCTTGTTGGCGCAGATCTGCTCGCCGTTGCCCGAGCCGCCGATGACGACGCCGAAGCTGTCCAGGCTCTCGGCGCGGTCGGCCGCGACGCCCTCGGCCGCACGCAGACAGAAGACGGGGTAGTCGTCGAGGGCGTCGTAGACGAAGGGGCCGTGGTCGACAGGCTCGTAGCCGTTGTCGACCAGCCAGGTCATCAGGTGGTCCTTGAGTTCGAGGCCGGCGTGGTCGGAGCCGAGGTGTACGCGCATGAGCGCATTCTCTCAGCCTCGGAAAGCGATCACGACAGGTGCTGGTCGATGAACGAGGCGCCCTGCCGCAGCAGCGGCTCGGACGCGGCGAACTGCGGGTGTCGCCAGAAACCGTGGTTCTGCCCCAGGCACCGGACGGCGACGGTCTCGACGCCGGTCTCCGCGATCCGACGCGCCAGCTCCTCCCCCTCGTCGCGCAGCGGGTCGAACTCCGCGGTGGCGACGAACGTCGGCGGCAGGGTGTCGAGGTTGGTCGCGTTCAGCGGAGCCAGGTCGGGATCGGACCGGTCGCCGCGGTCGGCGTACTGCTCCCAGTACCACCTCGACTCCGCGCCCCCGAAGCCGCTGGACTCGCCCAGCTCGTAGGAGGCGAAGCTCGCCGTCGGGTCGAGGAAGGGGTAGATCAGCACGACGACCTTGAAGCGTCCCGGGTTCCGGAGCGCCCCGACGAGCGCGAGGTTGGCGCCGGCGGAGTCGCCGTGGATCGCCCAGCCGCCGTTGATCGGCTGCCGCTCGAGCCAGCCGAGGACCGTGTCGATGTCCTCGATCGCGGCGGGGAACCTGCGCTCCGGCGGCTTGCGATAGCCGATGCTCAGCACCCGCCGCCTTGACCGGTTGGCCAGCCGCCGGCACACGCCGTCGTGCACGTCGATGTCGTTGAACACGAACCCGCCGCCGTGCAGGTGCACGATCACCCCGTCGATCGCGTCCGCCGGTGTGAACAGGCGGCACGGAACGCCGTCCGCATCCACGTCGGTGGCCTCCGCGACGTCCTCGCGCGGCTGCGCGAGGTTGAACAGCCGCACCTTCTCGCGGTACGCCGCCAGGTCGAACCCGTCGGCACGGAAGTCGGGCGTGGCGTCAGCCGCTACGGCGGCGCGGACCTCGGGATACATCCCGCCCGGTCTGCCGTCCGCGGTGGGCGCCAGCAGCTGCTTCTCGAACCACCAGCCGGCGTCAGGGTTGTTGTTGTAGTCCTCGATCTCGACATAGCCGGCTCTGCGATAGAGACCGACCGCGGGCGCCATGTCGCGGCCGGTGTCGAGCCGCGCGATGCTCGCGCCGAGGGCGAGGCCGGCGTCCTCGAGCGCGGTCAGCAGTCGTCGGGCCAGGCCTGCGCCGCGGGCCGACGGGTCGACGTACATCCGCTTGATCTCGCACACGTCCGCAGAGAGCAGGCGCACACCACCGCACGCGACGGCGTCGTCGCCCCGCTCCCCCGGCCGCCAGCCCACCAGCCACGCACCGTGCGGCGGTGCGAGCTGAGCGGGCGTGACTCCCCCGGCCCAGCCGTGGTTGAGCGTGACGCCGAGCGAGACGAGTTCGGCCTCGTACGCCGCCAGCAGCCGCGCGGACTCCGGGGAGTCCGACGCGGCGGGACGCAGCGCGATCTCAGCCAACCCGGGCCAGCTCTTCCTCGATGATCGATGGGTCGAGCTTGGTGAAGATCGGCGTCGGCTTGTCCACCGTGGCGCCGACCCTGACCGGACGTGACGCCCACGCCGGCGTCGACGCGTAGTCACCGGTGATGACGGGGTAGGACGTGAGGCCTGCGCCGTTGTCGGGGTCGAGCTCGTCGACCTGCTCGATGACCGGCATCGGGACGAACTCGCCTTCGCCACCCAGGACCAGGTGCACCTGGTTGGCGGCGTGGGGCAGGAACGGCGACAGCAGCGTGTTGCAGTCGGAGACGCACTGGGCCGCGACGTGGAGGACGGTCGCGAGGCGCTCGCGCTGCGACTCGTCCTTCATCTTGTAGGGCTCGGTGGCGGTGACGTACTTGTTCACCTCGCCGACGACCCGCAAGGCCTCGCCGATGGCAGCCCGCAGCCGGTGCCGCCCGAGGAGCGCGCCCACCGTCTCGAAGCCGCCACGGACCGCGGCCAGCACCTCCTCGTCGACCGGCTCCAACGTCGCCGCCGCCGGGATCTCCCCGAAGCTCTTGGCGATCATTGTCGCGGTGCGGTTGACGAGGTTGCCCCACCCGGCGACCAGCTCGGAGTTGTTGCGGGTGACGAAGTCGGCCCAGGTGAAGGCCGCGTCGGAGGTCTCCGGACCGGCCGCGCAGATGAAGTAGCGCAGCGCGTCGGGGCCGTAGCGCTCGAGGAAGTCACCGACGTACAACACGTGGCCCCGTGACGTGGAGAACTGCTGGTCTCCCATCGTGAGGTACTCCGACGACACGACCTCCGTCGGCAGGTTGAGCACACCGAAGTCGCCCGGCTCGCCGCCGCGCGAGCCCTGACCGTTGTAGGCCAGCAGCTCCGCCGGCCAGATCTGGGAGTGGAAGACGATGTTGTCCTTGCCCATGAAGTAGTAGGACAGGGCCTCCGGGTCGTTCCACCACGCCCGCCATGCCTCGGGGTCGCCCGAGCGCCGAGCCCACTCGATCGAGGCGGAGAGATAGCCGACGACCGCGTCGAACCAGACGTAGAGACGCTTGGTCGGCTGGTCCTCCCAGCCCGGGACCGGGATGCCCCAGTCGATGTCGCGGGTCATCGCGCGCGGCCGGATCTCCTTGAGGATGTTCTGACTGAACTTGATGACGTTGGGACGCCAGTGCCCCTCCGCCTCGCGCGCGTCCAGCCACACCCTGAGCGCGTCGGCGAGGGCGGGCAGGTCGAGCATGAAGTGCTGGGTGTCGACGAAGCTCGGTGTCTCCCCGTTGATCTTCGAGCGGGGAGAGATCAGGTCGGTCGCGTCGAGCTGGTTGCCACAGTTGTCGCACTGGTCGCCGCGCGCGTCGGCGTACCCACAGATCGGGCAGGTGCCCTCGATGTAGCGGTCGGGAAGGGTGCGGCCGGTGGAGGGGCTGATGGCGGCCTGCGTGGTCTGCTCGACCATGTAGCCGTTCTTGAGGCAGACCTCGAACATCGCCTGCACCACGCCGTAGTGGTTGCCGGTCGTGGTGCGCGTGAAGAGGTCGTAGGACAGGCCGAGGCCCTGGAGGTCCCTGACGATGATCGCGTTGTTGGTGTCCGCGAGGTCCTTGGGGGCGACGCCCTCCTTGTCGGCCGTGACCAGGATCGGTGTGCCGTGCTCGTCGGTGCCCGAGACCATGAGCACGTCGTGACCGGCCATCCGCATGTACCGACTGAACACGTCGGAGGGCACACCGAAACCGGCCACGTGGCCGATGTGGCGCGGGCCGTTGGCATACGGCCAGGCAACTGCGGAGAGGACATGGGTCATGGATGAATCCTAATGAGGATGCGCCAGCCCATTTCACCGCGTCGCCCGGACCGCCACTGTGCAGACGATCCGAAGCGGAGGCTCGTGTCTCAGCTGAAGTCGAGGTCTCCGGTGCGGGTGCGCTTGAGCTCGAAGAAGTAGGGGAACTTCGCCACCGCGACCGTCCCGTCCCACAGGTCCAGGGCGTCCTGGCCACGCGGGATCTTGCTCAGCACGGGGCCGAAGAACGCGGCACCCTCGATGTGGATCGTCGGCGTGCCGACGTCGTCGCCGACCGCGTCCATGCCCTCGTGGTGTGACTTCGCGACCGCCTCGTCGAGCGACTCGTCGTCCATCGCGTCGACCAGGTCGGCGTCCATGCCGGCGTCGGCCAGGGCGGCCACGATCATGTCGCGATCGAGTGCGGCCTGCTGGAGGTGGATGCGGTTGCCCATGGCGGTGTAGAGGTCGAGCAGGCGCTCATTGCCGTGTCGCTCGTCGGCGGCGATGCACACACGGACCGGGCCCCACGCGGGCTCGAGCATCTCGCGGTACTCGTCGGGGATGTCCCGGTCCTTGTTGAGATAGGCGAGGGACATGACGTGCCAGGTCACGTCGATGTCGCGTTCCTTGTCCACCTCGAGGATCCACCGCGAGGTGATCCAGGCGAACGGACAGAGCGGGTCGAACCAGAAGTCGGCTTGGGTCATGTCAACACCCAACCACCCAGCCGCGAATCCATTCCCAGGGCCGTGGTGGCAGGATGCCCGCATGCCTGGAACCAACCTCACCCGGGACGAAGCCGCCACCCGCGCCGCGCTCCTGGACGTCACTTCGTACACGGTCGATCTCGACCTGACCACCGGTGACAAGACCTTCGCGTCCACCACCACCATCGCCTTCACCAGCCGGGAGGTCGCAGCCGCGACCTTCGCCGACCTGGACGGGGCGATCGTCCACGAGATCACGCTGAACGGTCGCAGCCTCGACCCCTTCACGTCGTACGTCGACAGTCGGATCGCACTGGACGACCTGCAGGCGGAGAACACGCTCGTCGTGCGGGCCGACTGCTCCTACTCCCACACCGGCGAGGGGCTGCACCGCTTCGTCGACCCCGCCGACAACCGCGTCTACCTCTACAGCCAGTTCGAGGTGCCCGACGCCCGCCGCGTCTTCACCACCTTCGAGCAGCCCGACCTCAAGTCGGTCTTCACCTTCAACGTGACCGCGCCGAGCCACTGGAAGGTCATCTCGACCGCGCCGACGCCGGAGCCGACGGACCTCGGCGACGGCTCGGCCATCTGGAACTTCCCTGTCACGGAGCGGATGTCGACGTACATCACCGCCGTCGTCGCCGGTGAGTACCACGAGGTCCTCGACACCTACGAGGGCAAGTTCGGCACCATCCCCCTCGGGCACTACTGCCGCCAGTCGCTGGTCGAGCACATGGACACCGACGTGCTCGTCGAGCTGACCCGGCAGAGCTTCGAGTTCTTCGAGGAGAAGTTCGACTACCCCTACCCGTTCCACAAGTACGACCAGCTCTACGTCCCCGAATACAACATGGGCGCGATGGAGAACGCCGGGTGCGTGACCCTGCGCGACGAGTACCTCCCCCGCTCGCGCCAGCCGCGCTCGTTCTTCGAGTTCCGTGCCTCCGTGATCACCCACGAGATGGCGCACATGTGGTTCGGCAACCTCGTCACCATGAAGTGGTGGGACGACCTGTGGCTCAACGAGTCCTTCGCCGAGTGGGCCTGCTACTGGTGTGAGGCCGAGGCGACCGAATACACCGACGCCTGGACCGGCTTCGCCAACGCGCGCAAGCAGACCGGCTACCGCGCCGACCAGCTGCCCTCGACGCACCCGATCGCGGCCGACAACGTCGACCTGCACGCGGTCGAGGTCAACTTCGACATGATCACCTACGCCAAGGGCGCCTCGGTGCTCAAGCAGCTCGTCGCGTGGGTCGGCCTGGACGCCTTCGTCGACGGGATCCGGCAGTACTTCAAGGACCACGCCTTCGACAACACGGAGTTCTCCGACCTGCTCGTCGCGCTGGAGAAGGCGTCGGGCCGCGAGTTGGAGAGCTGGGCCACCGAGTGGCTGCAGACCGCGGGCGTCAACACCCTCGCACCGGTCTTCGAGCTCGACGCCGAGGGCAACTACGCGTCGTTCTCGATCACGCAGACCGCCCACCCGGACTGGCCGACGCTGCGGCGCCACCGTCTCGGCATCGGCCTGTACGACGACGTCGCCGGCCGCCTGGTCCGGCGCGACTACCTCGAGGTCGACGTGGAGGGCGCTTCCACCGAGGTCGCCGAGCTCGTCGGCAGGACCCAGCCCGCGCTGCTGCTGCTCAACGACGAGGACCACGCCTACGCCAAGATCCGCCTCGACGAGCGTTCGCTGGCCACGGTGGTCGCCGACCTCGCCAAGGTCGAGGACTCGCTGGCTCGCGCCCTCGTCTGGGGCGCCGCCGGGGACATGCCGCGCGGCGCCGAGAGGGCGGCGGCCG
>NZ_JANPEO010000002.1:0-4323 GCF_031422975.1 Nocardioides sp.
CACGGTCTTCGTCGAGCCGTACGTCGCGCGCAGCCGTCACGTCGAGGTGCAGGTCGTCGGCAACGGGCACGGAGACGTGCTGGTGCTCGGCGAGCGCGACTGCACGGTCCAGCGCCGGCACCAGAAGGTGATCGAGGAGGCGCCGGCCGCCTCCGTGCCGGCGGAGGTCGCCGCCGCGCTGCACGAGGCGGCGCGCAGGGCCGCGGCCTCGATCAGCTATCGCGGCGCCGGGACCGTCGAGTTCCTCTACGACCCCGACACCGAGCGCTTCTTCTTCCTGGAGATGAACACCCGGCTCCAGGTCGAGCACCCGGTCACCGAGCTGGTGCACGGCGTCGACCTGGTCGAGCTGCAGCTCGCGGTGGCCGAGGGCGGCGGCTTCGGCGCCGGTCCGGTGGCCAACCCGGTCGACGGTCACGCGATCGAGGTCCGGCTCTACGCCGAGGACGAGACCTGGACGCCCCAGTCGGGTCGCCTCGTCACGCTCGACATCCCCTCGGACGCCGAGTTCGGGCCGCTGGCCCGCGCCGGGATCCGGGTCGACTCGGGCTTCGAGAGCGGGAACGAGGTCTCGACGCACTACGACGCGATGCTGGCCAAGGTCATCTCCTGGGCACCCAACCGGCAGCAGGCGATCCGGCAGCTGGTGGCGGCGCTGCGACGCGCCCGTATCCACGGCGTCGTGACGAACCGCGACCACCTGATCGAGATCCTGCTGTCCGCCGACTTCGCGGCCGACGAGGTCACGACCTCGTGGCTCGAGTCGCGGCCGACGTCGGAGCCCGTTGCGGCCCCGGGTCACCGGACCGGAGTCATCGCCGCGGCGCTCATGCTCGCGGCCGGCGATGCGGGCCGGCGATCCGTCCAGCAGGGCATCCCCCCCGCCTGGCGCAACGTGACCTCGCAACCGCAGCGCACCACCTTCGAGGGGCACGACCCGGTCGAGTGGTGGGGCACGCGCGACGGTTTCGTGGTCGCCGGTGTGAGCGTGCTCGACGTCTCGCCGGCCCACGCCACGCTGGAGGTCGACGGCGTGACCACGCAGACGCGCGGACATTGGTCGGACGCCACCCCCGGCGCCCCGCGTGAGCTCTGGGTCGACGGACCGGCAATGTCCGCGTGTCTACGCGAGGTGCCGCGGTTCACCGACCCGGCCGACGCGATCGCGAGCGGCAGCCTGCTCGCACCGATGCCCGGCACCGTCGTCAAGGTCGCAGTGGAAGAGGGCGACGAGGTCGAGGCCGGCGAGGTCGTGCTCGTGCTCGAGGCGATGAAGATGCAGCACACCATCACCGCCCCGTCCGCCGGACGGGTCACCACTCTCAACGCACAGCCAGGACAGCAGGTCGCCTCGGGCGACGTGCTCGCCATTGTCGAAGGAGACGACGCATGAGCAACTTCACCGAGTCCGACGAGCGCCAGGAACTGCGCCGCCAGGTCGCCAAGCTGGCCGGCAAGTTCGGCCGCGACTGGTTCACCGAGAAGGCGCGCGCCGGCGAGAAGACCACCGAGCTGTGGCTGGAGATCGGCAAGGCGGGCTACCTCGGCATCAACATCGCGGAGGAGTACGGCGGCGGGGGTGGCGGGATCGGGGACATCGCCGCCGTCTGCGAGGAGCTGTCAGCGCAGGGTTGCCCGCTGCTGATGATGGTCGTCAGCCCGGCGATCTGCGGCACCGTGATCTCCCGCTACGGCACCGAGGAGCAGAAGCAGCGCTGGCTGCCCGGGCTGTGCGACGGGACCGCCACGATGGCCTTCGCGATCACCGAGCCCGACGCCGGCACCAACTCCCACAACATCACCACGACCGCTCGCCGCGACGGCGACGGCTGGGTCCTCAAGGGCCAGAAGATCTACATCTCCGGCGTCGACGAGGCCGACAACGTGCTGGTGGTCGCGCGTACCGAGGATCGCCCCAAGGAACAAGGAGGGACCGGCAAGCTCAAGCCCTGCCTGTTCGTGGTGCCCACGGATGCGGAGGGCTTCGAGTTCACCCCGATCCCGATGGAGATCGTCAGCCCCGAGCTGCAGTTCCAGGTCTTCATCGACGACGTGCGGCTGCCGGCCGACGCGCTCGTCGGTGACGAGGACGGCGGCCTCGTCCAGCTCTTCGCGGGCCTCAACCCGGAGCGGATCATGGCCGCGTCGTTCTCCACGGGGCTGGCGAGGTTCGCGCTGGATCGCGCTGCGGCGTACGCGAAGGAACGCACCGTCTTCAAGTCCCCGATCGGCGCCCACCAGGCGATCGCGCACCCGCTGGCGCAGTCGCACATCGAGATCGAGCTGGCGCGGCTGATGACCCAGAAGGCGGCTGCGCTCTACGACGCCGGCGACGACATGGGTGCGGGAGAGGCCGCCAACATGGCGAAGTACGCCTCCGCCGAAGCCGCCTGCGACGCCGCGGACCGCGCGTTGCAGACGCACGGCGGCAACGGGATCACCCAGGAGTACGGCATGGCCGGGCTCCTCGTCGCGACCCGCGCGGGACGCATCGCGCCGATCAGTCGGGAGATGATCCTCAACTTCGTGGCGATGCACTCGCTGGGGCTGCCGAAGTCCTACTGAGCCGGACGCCGCGATCCGGCCGTGTCGTCTCCTAGGCTGTGGGGCATGGCATCGAAGGACCGCCCGCCGGTGCCCGAGGCGTGGGTGCGGCGGCTGAGCTCGCTCCTGTGCGCTCTCCCCGAGTGCGCGGAGGAGCCGGCCTGGGTCGGCACCCGGTGGCGGGTCGGCGCGGCGACGATCGCGCATGTCTTCGGGGGCGAGGACCAGTTGTTCCGGATCACGTTCCGCGCCGAGCCCGACGAGGTGATGGCCTTCGAGCTCCTGGGCGAGCCCTACTTCCGCTCCGTTTGGGGGCCCAACGTCGTCGGCATGCTGCTCGACGAGGACACCGACTGGACCGAGCTGGCCGAGCTGCTCACCGATTCCTACTGCCTCCAGGCGCCGGTGAAGCTGGCCGCGCGGGTGGAGCGCCCGGCCTGAGGCCCGGGTTCGCGCTAACGGTATGGCCACACCGCTGGCGGGGCTTGGCACCAGGCAGCATGCTGTGAGTGTGCTCAAGCTCTCTGCGTTCCTCGCAGTCGTCAGCCTCGGCTTCACGGTGTGGTGCCTGGTCGAGGCGGCCTCCACCGACGAGTCCCGCATCCGCACCATGCCCAAGGTGGCGTGGATCCTGACGATCGTGTTCCTCCCGTTGGCCGGTGCCGTCGCCTGGCTGCTCGCGGGGCGGCCGGCGAACACGGTGACCGATGCGGGAGCCGCCCCCGCGAAGCCCATCAGCGACCGGTCACGACCCGCCACCGCGCGCGAGCTGGCGAAGGACGAGGACTACTTGCGGAAGGTGCGCGAGCGCGCCGAGGAGCAGCGCCGGCGTTATGAGCAGCAGAAGAAGGACAAGCCGGACGCCGACACGTAACCGGATGAGTGTGCACGCACCTGCGCGGACCTTCGGACCACGGGCGGGGCCGGCTCAGCTGCGGTGATCGACCAGCGGCCCGAGCGGCAGCGCCGTCAGAGCGGCGTCCAGTGCCGGCGTCAGGTAGTGCCGGCCGTGGTCGTCCAGCAGCGTTGCGCCATGCAGGGGGTAGACGTCGCCGCACGCGCCGATGCCGAAGCCGACCGCATCCCCCCACAAGGTGATGCCCTCGATCCAGGACGAGATGGCTTCCGGGCACGGCCGACGGGACTTGGTGGCGAGCCCCGGCCAGAGGTCGGCGTTCAGCCGCGCGAGCAGGTCGGGCGGTATGGCGACCTCGCGGACCTGCTGCGCGCGTGGACTGACACACCACACCGCCGCGGCGAGTTCTACCTGGTCGAGCACCAGCCCCGAGTGCGTGACGGCGACGGGTGACACAGGGCACGACACGTGCCGCGAGACACCGGGCGCTTCCTGGTCACGGCGCTGGGACATCAGCGCCTCGGTGAAGGCGATGGCCAGCTCCGTGCCACCGCGACGACGCAGGCCCTCCCCGAGCGTGAGCTGGTTGCAGCCGTAGGAGTCGAACCGCACTGCACGCCAGTCACCGTCGCGATAGCCGAACCAGTAGACGAGCACAGGCCCCCCGTCGAAGGGGCACTCGGTGTCGGTCTCGACGCTGTCGAGCCTGTTGACCAGGCTCACCAGGTTGCTCACCGCGTCGGTCAGGAGGTCGGGCGGTCCCTGCACCGGTTCGCCGGAGTAGTCGCTCAACGGTGGCCCGGGGCACAGTCGCACCCGCGTCGCCCCCTCGGGCAGGTCGCCCTCCGGGAACCGCACCTCGGTCTCCGGCTCCGGGCACCCTGCCTCGAGGCCAGTCGGTACCGGCGTGCGGCTGTCCGGAC
>NZ_JANPEO010000003.1:0-6749 GCF_031422975.1 Nocardioides sp.
CTCGATGCCCAGCTTGTCGACGCGGCCGATCTCGCTGAGGGTCGTGTCGGTCTCGCGCATCGTCACCACGGAGTTGAAGTTGCCGGTCTCGTTGGTCGCGCCCAGCGCCACCCGCAGGGCACCGTCGGCGTAGTCCATGGACCAGCGGTCCCGGATCTGCCCCTCCACGGTGCCGGAGGCGACGTACGTCGTGTCGGTGCCGTCGAGGGCAAAGGCGAACAGCTCCGTGCTGCCGTCCATGCCGCTCGGTGCGCAGCGGTCGATGCAGTCGACCATCGGGCCGATGTCGCCCCACCAGCCGAACGGCGAGCCGCTGGCCGCGAGGTAGTAGCGGTCGGGGGAGAAGTAGGACGTGGTGGCGGTCGTCGCGACGGCCGTCGCGGTCGGCTCCGCGACCGCCGCCTCGAACGCGACGACGGTGGTGGTGCCGAGCGTGGTCTCCATCGTCGGCAGCGCGACGTCGTCGCACCCCACGACGGGCTGGCCTGCGACAGTCGGCAGCCAGTCGGCCAGCGTGGTGTCGGCGACGAGGGTGCGGTTGTACTGCTCGGCGTCCTTCTCGGTGAAGCGGCCGTAGGGGTTGCGGAAGTCGAGCTGGGGCAGGCCGTTGTCGAGCACGACCCGGACGACGTCGCCGTGCAGGCGAGCCGCACCGATGGTCGCGGTGTAGTCGGTCTGCTCCACGATCTGCGGGGTCCCCGGCCGGCTCTCGTCGATCACGACGATGCGCGCGCCGGTGGTCTCGTAGGCGCGCCCGAGGTCGCCGAGCACGACGACCCGGTCTCCGGAGACCAGGATCTCGCCGTTGCGCAGGTCGGGCAGCTGGTGGGAGGACAGCTGCCGGGGCTCGTCGCCGGCGACGTCGTAGGTGGTGAGCACGTTGTCCTGGATGCGGAACAGCCTGTCGCCCGCCACCTTCACCACGTCGGGCTCGTCGACGCCGGACTCCTGCACGTTGGTGCCGGACTCGTTGCTGGTCGAACGCACAGTGGTGGGGACCGGAGCCGACGCGGTGGAGCGTTCGGCG
Organism: Nocardioides sp.; assembly: GCF_031422975.1. Lineage (GTDB taxonomy): Bacteria > Actinomycetota > Actinomycetes > Propionibacteriales > Nocardioidaceae > Nocardioides. The sequence goes on from NZ_JANPEO010000003.1 coordinate 1,028, forward strand.
CTGCCGGCCGCCGTGCCCGTCTGGGCATCGAACATCACGATCGCGCCGCCGCCCCAGCCGTAGGCCGTGACGAGGTCGAGTCCGCGGTCGACGTACGACGCGAGCAGCGAGTCGCAGTCGGGTGCGAGCTTGAGGGAGGCGTTGGCCAGGGTGATGGTGCCGGGCGCGACGGACGGCGGGTTGGTGGACCCGCGGCCGTCGCCGTCGCTCTGCCCGAGGGAGAAGCCGACCGCGATCCCGCCTCCGATCGCAAGGGCGACGGTGGCGGCGGACGCGATGGCGGTGCGGATCTTCACGCCTATCGGACGCCACCCCTCGCTGGGTGGTTCCCGACCTGTGAGGATGAGGCCATGGTTGATCGCGACTTCGACATCGTCCTCTTCGGCGCCACCGGCTTCACCGGTCAGCTCACGGCGGACTACCTCGCCCGCAACGCTCCGGATGGTCTGCGCTGGGCCCTCGCCGGTCGCAACCCGGCGAAGCTGGAGGCGGTCCGCGACCGACTCGGCCTGCCCGATCTCGAGCTGCTGTCCGCTGACTCGACCGACGCCGACTCGCTCGCCGCCATCGCCGGGCGCGCCCGCGTCGTGATCTCCACCGTCGGTCCCTACCTGCAGTACGGCGCCCCGCTGGTCGCCGCCTGCGCGGACGCCGGCACCGACTACGTCGACCTCACGGGCGAGCCCGAGTTCGTCGACCAGATGTACCTCCAGCACCACGAGACGGCTGTCCGCACCGGCGCGCGGCTCGTGCACGCCTGCGGGTTCGACTCCGTCCCGCACGACCTCGGCGCCTTCTCCGCCGTCCAGCAGCTGCCGTCCGACTCGCCGATCACGCTGCGCGGGATCGTGCGGTCGGGCGGGATGGCGTCGGGCGGCACGATCCACTCCGCGCTCGGGCAGTTCTCACGGGCGCGACAGATGAGGGCGGCGCACTCCTCCCGTCGTCGCGCCGAGGGCAAGCCCGGCGCCGGCCGATCCTCGCGCGCCGTGTCCGGCAAGCCGCACCGCGACCGGGTCCTGGGCTACTGGCTGCTCCCGCTGCCGACCATCGACCCGATCATCGTGGCTCGGAGCGGCGCCGCGCTTGCGGCGTACGGCCCGACGTTCCGCTACTCGCACTACGCCGGCACCAAGACGCTGCGGTACGCCGCAGGCGGTGCCGCCCTCGTCACGACCCTCGCGGCCGCCGCGCAGGTCAAGCCCGTCCGCAACTTCCTGCTCGGCAAGGTCGCGGCCGGCGACGGCCCGGACGAGGCGAAGCGGGACAAGTCGTGGTTCACGGTCGACTTCGTCGGCGAAGGTGGCGGCCAGACCGTACGCACCCGCGTCAGCGGCGGCGACCCGGGCTACACAGAGACGGCGATGATGCTGGCCGAGTCGGCCCTGTGCCTCGCGTTCGACGACAACCCGCCGACGGCCGGTCAAGTCACGACCGCCCAGGCGATGGGCGACAACCTGCTCGCCCGCGTCCAGGCTGGCGGGTTGACGTTCGTGACGTTGTAGTGGTGCCCCAGGCAAGAGTCGAACTTGCGACCTTTCGCTTAGGAGGCGGCTGCTCTATCCACTGAGCTACTGGGGCTGAGTTGATCATTTTGTCAGCAGGCGTTCGAACTGACGAATGCGGCCCTAGTCGAGACAGAACTCGTTGCCCTCGATGTCCTGCATCACCTGGCAGGACTCGTTCTCCTCATCGGCAAGAAGAAGCTGTCCGCGCACGGCGCCGAGCGGGATCAGTCGTGCGCATTCAGCCTCGAGCGCGGCCAGGCGCTGCTCACCGACGAGCCCCGTGCCGACCCGCACGTCCAGATGCACCCGATTCTTGGCGACCTTGCCCTCGGGAACCTTCTGGAAGTACAGCCGCGGCCCCACACCCGCGGGATCCATGCAGACGGACGCATAGTCCGGGTGAACGACGTAGCCCAAGACCTCCGCCCAGAAAGCAGCGACGCGCTCGGGCTCCGCGCAGTCGAAGGTGACCTGGACCTGTCTCACCGATGCCATTGGGCCAGCCTAGAGGCGCGGCGACCGCGTCGGCGGGGCCGCGAGATCGTAGGTTCGATCGGTGAGTGCGCCGACGGGGGAGTTCATCGAGCAGCGCGCCCGCCTGCCGCGCGAGCAGGCGTGACTCAGCGACCGGGCGGGGGGAGCGGGCCGAATGCCCGGTTGCACTGGCTGCCCGAGCAGTCGGCGAGCTCTCGGTAGCGCCGCTCGAGCTCCCGGCGTACGGCGACGTAGCGCGAGCTCGTGAGCAGGTTCTTGAGCTCGTAGGGGTCCTTCTCGTGGTCGTACAGGAACCCGTCCGCGGGACCGTTGTTGATGCGGCGACCGTAGGCGTAGCGCTGGGTCAGCACACCGCGGTAGGCCCAACCGGGGAACCGGACGGACGGGTCCTTGGCGCCGGTCTGGATCAGCATCGTGTCGCGGTAGCCGGACATCGCCGGATTGCGCAGCGTCGGGGCGAAGCTCTCGCCGTCGGTCGTCAGCGTGGGCGTCAGTGACATCAGCTGGGCGAGCGTGGTGGTGAGATCGACGAGCGACACGGGGCGATCAGAGCGCGTGCCTGCCGGGATGCCCGGGCCCCGGACGACCAGCGGGATGTCCAAGATCTCGTCGGAGAGCCGGTCCTTGCCCGTGTAGCGGTGCTCACCGACGGCATAGCCGTTGTCGGAGGTGAAGACGATGAAGGTGTTTGCGAGCTCGCCGGTGCGCTCGAGCTCCGCGACGGCGTGACCGACGGCCTCATCGACGGAGAGCAGCGAGCGGATCCGGGCGAGGTTGAGCCGCTGGAGCGCGCGCGGGTCGAGCTTGGCGCGGCCGCGGACGATCGACTCCTTGTCACGCATGTCGGCCTCGTTGAAGCTCGGCGCCGAGAACGCCTTGGGCGTCAGGCCGGTGAGTGCATGGGCGTACGCCGACTCGGCCGGTGGGTTGCGGCCTCCACGGTCGCCGTCTCCGTCGCCCTTCGCGGACGCCGGGAACCAGATGTGCGGCGAGACGTGGTTGGCGAAGATCATGAACGGCCGGCGCCCGGCCCAGGTGTCGATGTCAGCCACGGTGCGCTGGTCCAGGCGGGTGGTGACGTAGTCGTCGGTGAACGAGTCGCCGTTGAAGAACGTGAAGTTCTCGTAGTCGGTCGCCGGCTCCAGCAGGATGTCGAAGTTGGTCCACCCGGCGTCGGCCGGTGCGTCGGGGTCGAAGTGGTTGAGGTGCTTGCCGTGGAGCGCGGTCGCGTAACCGGCGTCCTGGGCCCACGTCGCGATGGTCGACGACGGGTCGAAGGCCTGCCAGCCGCCGTACCTGCCGGCGTTGTGGTGCACGCCGTTGTTCTGGGCGTACTGCGCGGTCATCAGCTCGGCCCGCGCCGGGCAGCACAGCGGGTGCGGGGACTGGGCCTGGGTGAAGGTCATCCCCCGCTTGGCCAGCAGGTGGCGGACGTTGGGCAGATAGCTCAGGTCGTCCTTGCGCATGTCGTCGGTCAAGAAGACCAGGACGTTGGGCGCATCCGCGGCCGGCGCGCGGCTCGTCGTCGAGGTGTGCACCACCTGCACGGGCGCCGATGACGACCCCACGCCGATCGCCGTGGCTGCGACCAGCGCGAGGAACAGGAGCCCAGCAGTCGCGGTGAGGGTCAGACGAAGGGACTGCGGCACAGAGTGGGACCTTTGGTTGCCGGCGGGCGGGCGGGAGTCCATCTTGACCCATCACGCCCCGCGCGAGGAATTTGTGCCGGACCGGACTACGGTGACAATTTGAGCCAATCGCGTAGGTTGCGAGGCGTCGCCCGTGCTGGGCTCCCCAAGAAGAAGGTCGTGGTCTGAGTCGTGGCAGGTGTGTCGAGCCCCGGAACGGACGCCCCAGCGCCCAAGCGCAAGGCGAAGGCCAAGCGCAAACACACGGTCGGTCAGGTGATGCTGGTCAGCTCCATCGTGCTCGCTCTGGTGACCGCGCTCGGCGTCGTGTTCCTCTACCGCCACCTCAACGGCAACCTCAACGTGACCGACGTGACTGCGGCCCTGGGCGACGATCGGCCCGAGAAGGTCTACAAGGGCAACGGTGAGCCGCTCAACATCCTGGTCATGGGCGACGACACCCGCACCGGCGAGGGCAACGACATCGACAACGAGGCCGGTGGCGGTGGCTCCGACACCACGATCCTGGTGCACCTGTCCGCCGATCGCAGTCGTGCCTACGCCATCTCCATCCCGCGCGACTCCATCGTCGATCGTCCCGACTGCGGTGAGGACGACGAGATCCCCGGCGGCACCGACCTCATCTGGAACGCCGCCTACGCCGAGGGTGGACCGGCCTGCACGATGCGCCAGCTCGAGGCCGAGACCGGCGTCTTCATCGACCACTACGTGGTCGTCGACTTCAACGGCTTCAAGGGCATGGTCGACGCGGTCGGCGGTGTCCCCGTCTGCATCCCGGAGGACATCGACGACCCCGGCCACGACATCTTCATCAAGGCCGGCGACCCCAACCTCCTGGAGGGGGGCGAGGCCCTCGACTACGTGCGCGTGCGCTACTACGGCGCCGAGAAGTCCGACATCAGCAGAATAAAGCGCCAGCAGAACTTCATCGCCGCTCTCGTCAACAAGGTCAAGTCCGCCGGCACGCTTACCCGACTCGACAAGGTCGTGAACTTCCTCGACGCCGCGACCAGCTCGCTCACGCTCGACCCGGGGCTCGGTTCCATCACCCGCATCGGCAAGATCGCCATGCAACTGCAGAGCATCGGCCTGGAGAAGGTCCAGTTCGTCACCGTGCCCAACGACTACTTCCCGACCGACTCGGAGTTCTCCGGTCGCGTCTTTTGGACCGACGAGGCCGACGAGCTCTGGAAGAAGATCAGCCTCGACCAGCCGTTGTCGCGCGACCTGACGTCCGGCTCGATCAACGCGGCCCAGCCGCCCGGCGCCGAGACGCCGACGACCACGCCGAGCGCGAGCGACACGGCCTCGCCGAGCGAGACGCCGTCGGAGACCGACTCCCCGAGCGAGACCCCGACGCCGACCGACACCGCGACGCCGACCGAGCAAGCCTCCGAGGAAGCGGCGAAGGCCGGTCTGTGCGCATGAGCCAGGACGCGGGACTGGAGCAGCCCGAGGCGGAGTGGGTACGTCGCAGGCGACTCGCGGCCGTGTTCGGCGACGTCCTCCCCGACCAGACGAGCGACGACCGTGCGCCCGCCTCGCAGCGCGACGGCAAGGGCGACGACTGGTATCGCGACGAGGTGCCGCCGCACCACGGCTGATCCGTCATGCACGAACGGCCCGCCCCGAAGGGCGAGCCGTTCGCTGGAGAAGACTGATCGATCAGACAGCGCCACCGCGGGTGCGGAGCAGGTCGCGGATCTCCTCCAGCAGGGCGACGTCGGCCGGGGTGCCCTCCTCCTGGCTCGGGAACAAGCGCTCCTTGGCCTTGGTGTAGGGGACAACCACGAAGAAGTAGACGACCGCGGCGAGCACAAGGAACGCGATCAGAGCGTTGAGGAAGAAGCCGAGGTCGCCCAGCACGGCGCCCGCGAAGACGTCGTCAGTGCCGGGGATCAGGCCGGTCAGCCACGCGGTGAAGGCGATCACCACGGAGCCGAACGCGCCGGCGATGATGAACGCGACGGCGAGCTCGACAAGGTTGCCCTTGAGGATGAAGTTCTTGAAACCAGTCATTGCACTGCCTCCCTTGCGCGACCCCGAGAGCTCGGAATCAGTCATTGGTCA
>NZ_JANPEO010000004.1:0-2172 GCF_031422975.1 Nocardioides sp.
CCTCGGCGGCCGTCGCGACGGCTGGCACGTCCCGTCGGCTGGGCCGCAGTGAGCGTCCCGTTCGCGCGGCGGCGATCCTCACGCTGGAGGGCGGTGTCGCCGTGCTGTGGCAGACCGCAGCGGCGCTGACCCGGCACTACTGGCCGCTCGCTGCCCTGGCGGCCACCCGTTCACGCCGCGCCCGACGTGCCCTGGTCGTGGCCGCGGTGGTCGACGGACTCGTCGACCGGCGACGGGTCGGGGCCGACCTGGACCCGGTCCGCTACGTCCTTGCGCGACGGCTGGACGACCTGGCCTACGGGGCCGGCGTCTGGTTCGGGGCCGCACGAGCCCGGTCCCTCAAGGCGTTGCGCCCCGACCTACGCCTCTCGCGTCGCCGATGATCACGTTGCAACCACTTCGCAACCTTCGGCGCGAGATGGTGGCTATCGAAGTTCGGAGAGGTGACGGATGAGCGTGTCCACTGAACCCATGGGTCGCGACGGCATGCGCGCGGAGGTGGCAGATTCCTGGCACCTGTCTGCCGCGGCGGGCGTGGACGTGGAGCGGGTCGAGGCACCGATCACGCTCGCCGAGTCCGACCTACGCGACCACCGGGCGGCTCATCCGCTCGCCCAGGTCTTCCCGCTGCTCGACGACGTGCTCGGCCAGGCCGCGCGCGACTGCGGCGCGATCATGGCCGTCTCCGACGCGGCCGGCCAGCTGCTGTGGGTGTGCGGGTCGCCATCCACCCTGCGCGAGGCCGAGAAGATCGGCTTCGTCGAGGGCTCCAACTGGGACGAACGGCTTGCCGGCACGAACGCACCCGGTCTCGCGCTGCGGCTCGGCCAGCCTGCCCAGGTGCGCCGGTCGGAGCACTTCCGGCACTCGGTCCAGCAGTGGAGCTGTGCGGCATCGCCCATCCACGACCCCACGTCCAGCACCCTGCTCGGGGTCCTCGACATCACCGGCAACGACGACATCGCGGTGCCGCAGACGATGGCGATGGTGCGGGCGGCGGCCAGGATGGCCGAGGCGGAGCTTGCCCGCGACCTGCTCACGCGCGCCGCTCAGCCCGTCGAGTCCACGGCTGGGCCGCAGGTCGTGGTCGAGCTGCTCGGACGCCACGAGGCACTGCTCACCATCGACGCGCGCCACTCGCTCCGGCTCTCTCCTCGGCACAGCGAGATCCTGCTCCTCCTCGCCTCGGCTCCGCACGGGCTCTCCGGCGACGAGCTCGCCGTCCTGGTCTACGAGGACGACGGCGCGTCCTCGACCCTGCGTGCGGAGCTCAACCGGCTGCGCAACCTCCTCGGCGACGACCTCCTGGCTTCCCGCCCCTACCGGCTCTGCTGCGGGGTCGCCGGCGACTGGCTGGCGCTCGAGGCGCAGCTGGCGGCAGGCGACGTACGCCGCGCGCTTCGCGACTATCGCGGCCCGATCCTTCCTCGCTCCACCGCGCCCGGGGTCGTCCGTCTGCGCGACCAGCTGCACCACTCACTGCGCGCTGCTGTGCTGGCCAGCAAGGAGCCGGACCTGTTGTCGACGTGGACGCGATCCAGGTGGGGAGCGGACGACTACGACATGTGGGTGGCGCAGCGCGACGCCCTCGGCGCGGTGTCGCCGATGCGTTCGCTGGTCGACGGGCAGCTGGCCCGGCTCGACCGCGACCTGGCCTGACCCGGCCAGCCTCCGGACGCGGAGCGCAACGTAGATGCAACGTGCGCGTTCCTACCGTGACGGTCATCACACACTCCCTCACTCCTGGAGCACCCATGACTGTCTACGCACAGCCCGGCACCGACGGCTCGGACATCGAGGTCAAGAGCCGCTACGGCCACTACATCGGCGGCGAATGGGTCGACCCGATCAAGGGTGGCTACTTCGAGAACATCTCCCCGGTCAACGGCAAGCCCTTCACCGAGGTGGCGCGCGGCACCGCTGAGGACATCGAGGCCGCGATCGACGCCGCCGAAGCAGCGGCGGGGCCCTGGGGCCGTATGTCGACAACGGAGCGTTCCAACATCCTGCTCAAGATCGCAGACCGCATGGAGGCGAACCTCGAGTCCCTCGCGGTGATCGAGACGTGGGACAACGGCAAGGCCGTGCGCGAGACCATCAACGCGGACATGCCGCTGGCGGTCGACCACTTCCGCTACTTCGCCGGCGCGCTGCGCGCCCAGGAGGGCGGCA
>NZ_JANPEO010000005.1:0-19379 GCF_031422975.1 Nocardioides sp.
CGAGATCATGACGCCGCGCGTGCGCACCACCACCCTCGACGAGACGGACCGTGCCTCCACGGTGATCGAGCTGACCCGGCAGACGGGCCTGTCCCGGTTCCCGGTCCTCGACGCGGAGGACGCCGTCGTCGGCACCGTCCACGTCAAGCACGCGGTCGCGCTGCCGCTCCACGAGCGGGCGACCACGCGGGTCAGGCACATCATGGTCAAACCGACCGTGGTCCCCGACAGCCTCCGACTCGACCCCTTGCTGTCCCTGCTGCGCGGTGACGGCTTCCAGATGGCGATCGTGCTGGACGAGTACGGCGGTCACGCGGGTGTGGTCACGCTCGAGGACGTCGTCGAGGAGATCGTCGGGGACATCTCCGACGAGCACGACCGGCTCGGCGCCCGTGCACGCCAGCGCCGGGACGGGAGCTGGATGCTGTCTGGACTGCTGCGGCCCGACGAGGTCGAGGACGCGACCGGCGTGGAGCTGCCCGACCACGAGGACTACGACACGATCGGCGGGCTCGTGATGCGCGAGCTCGGGAAGATTCCCGCGGCCGGCGACCGGGTCGAGGTCGCCGTACCCGACCGGACCGATCCGGACGAGCCGGGCGAGAACCTCGCGACCCTGACCGTGGAGCGCATGGACGGACTCCGCGTCGATCGGATCGAGCTGCGGCTCGTGACGGGGGAGGACTCGCATGGGTGACTTCGGCGGCGTGCTGCTCGCCATCGTGCTGCTCGCCTTCAACGCCTTCTTCGTCGGCGCGGAGTTCGCCCTGCTGTCGGCACGCCGGAGCCAGATCGAGCCGCGGGCCCAGGACGGCTCGCGGGCTGCTCGCACCACGCTTCGAGCCATGGAGCACGTCTCGCTGGTCATGGCGGGCGCCCAGCTCGGCATCACCGTCTGCTCGATCGGCCTCGGTGCCATCGGTGAGCCGGCCGTCGCGCACCTGCTCGAACCGGTCTTGCACGCCCTGCGCGTGCCCGACGCCGCCCTGCACCCGGTGTCGTTCGTGGTGGCCATGTCGCTGGTCGTCTACCTCCACGTCGTGCTCGGCGAGATGGTGCCCAAGAACATCGCGTTGGCCGGAGCCGATCGCGCCGCCCTGGTGCTGAGCCCGCCGATGATGGTGATCGTGATGCTGCTGCGCCCGTTCATCAGCGTTCTCAACCTGGCGGCGAACGGCATCCTTCGCCTGCTCGGTATCGAGCCGACGAACGAGGTGAGCTCGAGCTACACCCGCGAAGAGGTGGCGGCGCTGGTGGAGGAGTCACGCGGCGAGGGCCTGATCGCTGCCGACGAGTACGACCGGCTCGCAGGCGCCCTCGGCTTCACCGAGAAGGTGGTCACGTCGGTGCTGATGCCGGTCGAAGGACTGAGCACGGTGCGCACCGGCTCCACCCCGGCGGACGTCGAGGCGCTCTGCGCAGCGACCGGCTACAGCAGGTTCCCGGTCACCACCGCGGACGGCGCCCTGCAGGGCTATCTCCACATCAAGGACGTGCTCGAGAGCGACGATGCACGTCGTCAGCGGCCGATCGACGACAAGTGGGTGCGCCCGCTCGCCACGGTCGGTCCCGACGACGTCCTGCACGAGGCCCTGGAGAGTCTGCAGCGCCGTGGCGCCCACATGGCGCGGGTCGTCACACCTGAAGGCGCCGTCCTCGGGCTCGTCACGCTCGAGGACGTGTTGGAGGAGCTCGTCGGCGAGATCCGCGACGGCTCGCACCACGAGTGGGCCGGAAGCGCGGGCGAGGCTGGCTAAGGTGAGGATTCCACGACCACACCGACGACCAGACACCGCAAACCCGATGGCAGGCGATTCAGTGCAGGAGCAGACCGGGCAGACAACCGGGCACTCCCGCGTGTGGACGATCCCCAATGTTCTCAGCCTGCTGCGGTTGGCGGGGGTGCCGCTGTTCCTGTGGCTGGTGCTCGGTCCCGAGGCCGACGCGTGGGCCCTCGCCGTACTCATGATCTCCGGCGTCACCGACTTCCTCGACGGCTATCTCGCCCGGCGCCTCAACCAGTTCTCCAGCCTCGGTGAGATCCTCGACCCGGTGGCCGACCGCCTCTACATCCTGGCCGTCGTGGTCGGTCTGGCCCTGCGCGACATCATCCCGTGGTGGGTGGCGATCGTGCTGCCGCTTCGCGACCTGCTGCTCTGGGGCCTGGTTCCCATGCTGCGAACACGCGGCTACAGCGCGCTGCCGGTGCACTTCCTCGGCAAGGCCGCCACCTTCAACCTCCTCTACGCCTTCCCGTTGCTGCTGCTGGGCGAGGGCACCGGAGTGGTGCCGACCATGGCGCAGGTCTTCGGCTGGGCGTTCGCGATCTGGGGCATCGCCCTCTACTGGTGGGCCGGCGTGCTCTATGCCTGGCAGGTTCGAAAGCTTCTGCGTGACACGCCGCGGCTCTCGCCGCGGCAGCCGGCACAGCCCGGAGGTTGACAGTGGCCGACCACATCGGAGCACCAACCCCCGAGGCGCCTCTGCCGCACCACGTCACCACGCCGCTGCTGACGCTGATCACCGAGCGTTCCCTCGACGAGGACTACGCGCACGTCGCTGCCCGCCGGGCTGCGAACGGTGAGCCCGGTCCCACGCGTCCCAAGGTCTGGAGTACGGCGGTGGCCGTGGCGGCCTTCGGTGCGCTGGCCACCATCGTGGCGGTCCAGACCTCCCGCGACGCGGACGTCCAGGAGCTCGGCCGGACGGCGCTGATCCGGCAGATCGAGTCGGGCCGCACCCAGGTCGCCGATCTCCAGGGCCAGATCCGGACCCTCACCGACGCGGGGCTGACGGCCGAGAACACCAACGCGACCCTGGCGGCGCAGGCCGCCGACCTGGAGGCACGGCTGCAGCGACTCGAGGTCCGCACCGGCTACGTCCCCGTCCGTGGACCCGGTGTCCGCATCCGGGTCGCCAGCGCGCCGGATGCCGTGCCCAACGACGAGATCCGCGACGAGGACCTCGCGCTGCTCGTCGACGGCCTGTGGACCGCAGGGGCCGAGGCGATCGCGATCAACGACCAGCGGATCGTGGCGCTCGGCGGCATCCGCAACACCAATCGGGCCGTCCATGTCAACGGCAGGCCACTCACACCGCCGTACGTCATCGAGGCGATCGGCAACTCCGGGACCCTGCAGGCGCGGTTCCTGGAATCCAGCGCGGGATTGGAGTGGTTCAGCGTGGCCAATGGCCTCGGATTCTCCTATGTGCCGCAGAATGTCGATGAGCTCCGGCTGCCGGCCGCGACTCTGCGGACACTGCGGCAGGCCGAAGAGCTCACCAGCACCACCGACGGACGCTCGGACGAGGAAGGAGCCAAGCCGTGATCGCCGCCCTGGGACTGTTGCTCGGCATCCTGGCCGGGCTCGTCTTCGCACCCGACGTGCCGCTCGGACTCGAGCCCTACCTCCCGATCGCGGTCGTCGCTGCCCTGGACGCCGTCTTCGGGGGCCTACGGGCGTTCCTCGACGGCATCTTCGACGACAAGGTCTTCGTGGTCTCGTTCGTCAGCAACGTCGTGATCGCGGCCGCGATCGTGTTCCTGGGCGACAAGCTCGGTGTCGGCGGGCAGCTCACCACCGGTGTCGTCGTGGTGCTGGGCATCCGGATCTTCTCCAACGCCCCGGCCATCCGCCGTCACCTGTTCCATGCCTGACGAGTCGAGCTCGGAGGAGGGGATCCGCCCGCAGGAGACCGGGCGCGACCGGCTGCTGGGCACATTTCGCAAACCGTCGCGCGCCCAGGCCATCGTCGGCCTCCTGCTGGCGGTGTTGGGATTCTCGGCGGTGGTCCAGGTCAACAACACCAGCCAGGACGACACCTACGCCGGGCTGCGCGAACAGGACCTGATCGAGATCCTCAACGGGCTCACCGGCACCGCCGAGCGGGCCCGCCGCGAGGTCGAGCGGCTCCAGGGCACGCGCGACCGGCTCCAGTCGGAGTCCACCGGCCGCGAGGCAGCGCTCTCGGAGACCCAGGATCGCGTGAAGACCCTGAACATCATCGCGGGGCTCGTGCCCGTGACGGGCCCGGGCATCCGGATCCGGATCGAGGAGGACGAGGGGCGAGCCTCCCTCAACTCGTTGCTCGACCTGGTCCAGGAGCTGCGCACCGCCGACGCCGAGGCGATGGAGTTCAACGACACCTACCGGCTGGCCGCTCAGAGCGCCTTCGACACCACCATCGGCGGCATCGAGCTCGACGGCGCCCTTCTCGAGCCGCCCTACGTCATCGACGTGATCGGCGACCCGCACGCGCTGCACAGCGCGATGACCTTCGACAGCGGACCCATCGAGCAGCTGGAGCAGTTCGACGGCGCGAGCGTGCAGGTCACCGAGCTCGACTCGCTCGACATCGAGAGCGTGCGCACAGCGGAGCGACCCGTGAATGCCGAAGCCGACCCGGGCCAGTAGCCTGCCCCACAACCGAGCCGAGGAGAAGGAGTCACCGTGTATCCCGAGGACCTGAAGTACACCAGTGAGCACGAGTGGGTGCGCAGCCCCGGCGAGGCCGAGGGATCGGTGCGGGTCGGCATCACGCACTTCGCCCAGGACGCCCTCGGCGACATCGTCTACGTCTCCCTCCCGGAGGTCGGCGAGCAGGTCACCGGTGGCGAGACCTGCGGCGAGCTCGAGTCGACCAAGTCCGTCAGCGACGTCTACGCGCCGCTCACCGGGGAGATCGTGGCCCGCAACGAGACGCTCGACGCGACGCCGGAGCTCGTGAACAACGACCCGTACGCCGGTGGCTGGCTCTTCGAGATCGTGCCCGCCGACACCGGTGCCCTCGAGGGGCTGATGGACGCTGCGGCGTACCAGGCCGGGCTGGAAGGCTGAGCCGAGCGCACGCATCGCTGCGAGGTCCCTTGCCGGGCATCGTGCGACTGATAGGTTCGGATCAGTAGTCAGAGTTGAGTTTCGCGCCAGGGTTCCGGACCCGGCCACCGAGGAGGGTTCCATGCCGTTCTGCACCGCCTGTGGCAAGCAGAACCCGGACGACGCACGCTTTTGTGCTCAGTGCGGCACACGCCTGGCCAACGGCGACGCGGGCGCGACGGCGACCGCTGGTTCGGCCGACGCCGCCGTGGCGGCCACCGATGCGACCGCGACGATCACCTTCGGGGTCCCCGCTCCGGTCGACACCTCGGACCGCAAGCTCAGCCCGGTCGACGCGGCCGCGGTGGACGCGCTGCCCGAGGGCCATGCCCTGCTCATCGTCCAACGCGGACCCAGCGCCGGCAGCCGCTTCCTGCTCGATGCCGACCTCATCGGTGCCGGCCGACACCCGGACAGCGAGATCTTCCTTGATGACGTGACGGTCTCACGCCGCCATGCCGAGTTCCGCCGCACCGGCAACGACTTCACCGTGAGCGACGTGGGCAGCCTGAACGGCACCTACGTCAACCGCGACCGCATCGACTCGGTCGAGCTGACCGACGGTGACGAGGTCCAGATCGGCAAGTACCGCCTCGTCTTCTTCACCAGCGCCGCGGGCTGATCCGTGGCGGAACCCGCTGCGTCTCGGGCGCGGATGAACATCGGGCAGGTCCTCGACCACCTGCGTGGTGACTTTCCCGGCGTGACCATCTCCAAGATCCGGTTCCTCGAGGACCAGGGCCTGATCAAGCCCGAACGAACGCAGTCGGGCTACCGCAAGTTCTCCGGCGACGACGTCGACCGCCTGCGCTACATCCTGCGCATGCAGCGCGATCACTACCTACCGCACAAGGTGATCGGCGAGCACCTCGATGCGATCGACCGTGGGCTGGAGCCGCCGGCCATCGACGGCGTCGTGCCGACCGTGCCCCAGGTCGCCCTGGCGGCCGACGGCCTGCCCTCGCCCGAGTCGTTCCGGACCACCAGCGACGTCCGCCTGTCTCGCCGCGAGCTGATCAAGATCGCGGAGATATCCGAGGACCAGCTGGTCGAGCTCGAACAGTTCGCGTTGATCTCGTCTCGGCCCGGCACCGGGCACTACGACACCGATGCGCTGATCGTGGCGCAGACGGCGCGACAACTGGCCGACTTCGGGTTCGAGCCTCGTCACCTGCGCGCGTTCAAGACCGCAGCCGACCGGGAGGTGGGCATGGTCGAACAGGTCGTGGCACCTCTCCAGCGTGGCCGTGATGCGGCCGCCAAGGGCCGCATCGAGGACGCGGTGGGCGAGATCGCCGCGCTGTCGGTGCGCCTGCACGCGACCCTGGTCAAGGCCGGTCTACACCGCTCCTGACGGCGCGCCAGCGCGCTCACCGGTGCGGAGTAGTCTGAACCTGTGCGCGAAGTAGACGTCATCGGAGTCCGGGTGGAGATGCCCTCCAACCAGCCCATCGTGTTGTTGCGAGAGGCCGGCGGTGAACGCTATCTGCCCATCTGGATCGGTGCCGTCGAAGCGACCGCCATCGCCTTCGCCCAGCAGGGCGTCACTCCGCCTCGCCCCCTGACCCACGATCTGATGAAGGACGTGCTGGACGCGACCGGCCAGGAGCTGAGCGAGGTGCGGATCACCGACGTCCGCGACGGCGTGTTCTACGCCGAGCTGGTCTTCGCCAACGGCCAGGAAGTCAGCGCGCGCCCCTCGGACTCGATCGCCCTCGCACTGCGCATGGGCGCCCGCATCCTGTGTGCCGAGGGGGTGCTCGACGAGGCCGGACTCGCCGTCCCCGCCGAGCAGGATGACGAGGTCGAGGCGTTCCGCGAGTTTCTCGATCATGTCTCTCCCGAGGACTTCGAGTCGCAGTGAGCCTCACCCTCAGGTTGAGGTTGAGGGTTGCGACACGCCGCCAGCATGATTGACCCGTTCAGTTCTGCCGCCTACCTTGAAGTGTCTTCGTTGTAACTCCACCCGTGTGGTTGCACTTCCCTGCAGCCCCTTCCCCCGGAGTTACGCCCAACGGAGTAGGACCGTGGAGGGTCGCTGTGGCTGTGAACGAGAACGACCAGGACCGCCTGGCCGCCGCACACGCGGCCAAGGCCGCCGAACTCGCTGACGAGCAGGGACTGCTCTTCACCGACGACGTCTCCCCACTGCCGAGCGACACCGGCTATCGCGGTCCGACGGCGTGCAACGCTGCCGGCATCACCTACCGCCAGCTCGACTACTGGGCGCGCACCGGACTGGTCGAGCCGACCGTCCGCGGTGCCACCGGCTCGGGCTCCCAGCGGCTCTACTCGTTCCGCGACATCTTGATCCTCAAGGTCGTCAAGCGTCTCCTTGACGCCGGCATCTCCTTGCAGCAGATCCGCACCGCGGTTCAGCACCTGCGCGAGCGTGGCACCGACGACCTGACGCGCGTCACCTTGATGAGTGACGGTGCCACCGTCTACGAGTGCACCAGCAACGACGAGGTCATCGACCTCCTGCAGGGCGGCCAAGGGGTCTTCGGCATCGCCATCGGTGGTGTCTGGCGCGAGATCGAGGGCACCCTCGCCGATCTGCCCAGCGAGCGCGCTTCGGAGGATGTCGCTGACATCGCCGGTGACGAGCTCGCCGTACGCCGCGCCGCGCGCAAGATCGGCTGAGCCGGACACGGAGTAGCCCGCCCGGCACGCTAGGCTGGCGTCGCTGACGATCCCGCGCGGGAGAGTCGACGGCACGGCCGTGTCTGGTCGTGTGCGTTGCGCCGAAGGGGCAATTCCTCCCCGGAACCTCTCAGGCACCCGAACTGCGCGGAGCAGGCAACTCTGAAGTACCCAGCACGTGGGGCCGACAGAGGGGGAGGCGCCTGCTGACCGCCAACCAGGGAGCCTCCATGACGGACCCGTCCGCGCCGCACTCACCCTTCGTCGACCGTCACATCGGTCTGCACCCCGCCGACATCGAGAAGATGCTCGGCACGCTGGGCCACGACTCGCTGGAGTCGCTGATGGCGGCGGCAGTCCCCGGCGGCATTCGCGCACCGGGTGACCTCGACCTGCCCGAGGCCGTCAGTGAGGACGCTGCTGCCCGGGAGCTGCGCCATCTCGCCGCCTTGAATCGGCCGGCGGAGGCGATGATCGGGTGCGGCTACCACGCGACCATCACGCCGCCGGTGATCCGCCGCAACGTGCTGGAGGACCCGAGCTGGTACACCGCCTACACGCCGTACCAGCCCGAGATCTCCCAGGGCCGGCTCGAAGCCCTCATCAACTTCCAGACCGTGATCGGTGACCTCACGGGACTGCCGACGGCCAACTCGTCGCTGCTGGACGAGGGGACCGCGGCGGCGGAGGCGATGACGCTGGTCCGCCGCGGGAACAAGCGCGCCCAGGGCCCGTTCGTGGTGGACGCCGACGCGCTCCCACAGACGATCGAGGTCGTCCGCACCCGCGCCACCGCGATGGGTATTGACGTCGTCGTCGCCGACCTCACCGATGGCCTCCCGGAGGGCGAGCTCAGTGGCCTGCTGGTGCAGTATCCCGGCGCCAGCGGTCGTGTCCTCGACCCGCGACCCCTCATCGAGGTCGCGCACAGCCGCGACGCACTGGTCGTCGTGGCCGCGGACCTGCTCGCCCTCACTCTCCTGGAGGCCCCCGGCGAGATGGGGGCCGACGTGGTCGTGGGTTCCTCGCAGCGCTTCGGGGTGCCGCTGTTCTACGGCGGTCCGCACGCCGGCTTCATGGCCGTCAGCGCCGGCCTCGAGCGGCACCTGCCCGGTCGCCTCGTCGGGGTGTCGATCGATGCCGAGGGCCGGCCGGCCTACCGCCTGGCGCTCCAGACCCGCGAACAGCACATCCGTCGCGACAAGGCGACCTCCAACATCTGCACGGCGCAGGTCCTGCTGGCCGTGGTGGCCTCGATGTACGCCGTCTACCACGGGCCCGAGGGTCTGACGGCGATCGCGCAGCGCGCTCACGACTACGCCACCCGGATCGCCGCCGCGCTCGAGGCCGGGGGAGTGGAGCTGGTCAACGACACCTGGTTCGACACCCTGACCGCGCGCGTGCCGGGTCGCGCCGTCGAGGTGGTCGCCTCCGCCCGCAGCTACGGCCTGCACCTGCGCCTCGTCGACGCCGACCACGTGGGCCTGTCCACCTCGGAGACGACCTCGCCCTCCACGGTGGCCGGCATCATGCACGCCTTCGGGATCAGCGAGGCCGCGTCCGATCGTCTCGACGAGGCGATCCCCGTGTCGCTGGCGCGACGCTCGGCCTTCCTCACGCACGAGGTGTTCGCCAGCCACCACAGCGAGACCCAGATGCTGCGCTACCTGCGTCGGCTCTCGGCGCGCGACTATGCGCTGGACCGCGGCATGATCCCGCTGGGCTCCTGCACGATGAAGCTCAACGCCACCACCGAGATGGAGCCGGTGAGCCTGCCGGGCTTCGCCGACCTCCACCCCTTCGCGCCGGCCGAGGACGCCGCCGGGTATCGCAAGCTGATCGACGACCTCGAAGGGTGGCTGGCCGAGGTCACTGGCTATCACCGGGTGTCGATCCAGCCCAACGCCGGCTCGCAGGGCGAGTTCGCCGGGCTGCTCGCCATCCGCGGCTTCCACCTCGCCAACGGCCACACGGAGCGCCGGGTGTGCCTGATCCCCTCGTCGGCCCACGGCACCAACGCCGCGTCAGCGGTGATGGCCGGGATGAAGGTCGTGGTCGTCAAGGCGGGCGAGGACGGCTCCGTCGACCTGGCCGACCTGCAGTCCCAGTGCGAGACGTACGCCGAGACCCTGGCGGCGATCATGGTCACCTACCCGTCGACGCACGGCGCCTACGAGGACTCCATCACCGAGCTGTGCCGGATCGTGCACGAGTACGGCGGCCAGGTGTACGTCGACGGCGCCAACCGCAACGCCCTGCTCGGCTTCGCCAAGCCCGGCGAGTTCGGCGGCGACGTCTCCCACCTCAACCTGCACAAGACCTTCTGCATCCCACACGGCGGCGGCGGCCCCGGTGTCGGTCCGGTCGCGGTGCGGGCGCACCTGGCGCCCTACCTGCCGTCGCACCCGATGCACCCCGAGGCCGAGAAGCGCGAGGGGATCGGGCCGATCAGCGCCGCGCCCTACGGCTCGGCCGGCATCTTGCCGATCTCGTGGGCCTACATCCGGATGATGGGTGGCCCGGGACTGACGCGGGCCACAGCCGTCGCAGTGCTCTCGGCCAACTACATCGCCCACCGGCTGCAGGATCACTTCCCGGTCCTCTACCGCGGCCACGGCGGGCTGGTGGCGCACGAGGCCATCCTCGACGTCCGCGGGCTGACCAAGGACTCGGGTGTGAGCGTCGACGACGTGGCCAAGCGACTGGTGGACTACGGCTTCCATGCTCCGACCATGTCCTTCCCGGTCGCCGGCACCCTGATGGTCGAGCCCACCGAGTCCGAGGACCTCGGTGAGATCGACCGGTTCTGCGATGCGATGATCGCCATCAAGGGCGAGATCGACCGGGTGCGGGCGGGGGAGTGGACCCCGGAGGAGTCGCCGCTCCGGCACGCCCCGCACACGGCGCGAGCCCTCGTGGGTGACTGGGATCGCGCCTACTCGCGCGAGGTCGGCGTCTTCCCCAGCGGCATCGACCCCGACAAGTACTGGCCGCCGGTGGCCCGCATCGACCAGGCGTACGGCGACCGCAACCTCGTCTGCGCCTGCCCGCCGCCCGAGGCGTTCGCCGAATGAGCCCGGCCGTCGCGGACCTCACCGCCCGCCGGCTGCGCTGGCGGACCGCCACGGCCCAGGCCGACGGGCAGGTGCCCTCGATCGTGGCCGGCATCGTGCGCGACGGTGAGCTGGTGTGGTCCGACGGCGTCGGCGACGTGCCGGGTCCCGTCACGGACACGCAGTACAAGATCGGCTCGATCACCAAGACGCTCACCGCCGTGCTGGTCCTCCAGCTCGTCGAGGAGGGCCTGCTGTCGCTCGATGCTCCGGCCGCCGAGGTGCTTGGGCAGGTCGGGTATGCCGACCGCTCGGTGCGCCAGTTGCTCTCCCACTCCGGAGGGCTGCAGGCCGAGCCGGCCGGCGACTGGTGGGAGCGGTCGCCGGGTGCGTCCTTCGACGCGCTCGCCACGGCCAATGACGGGTCGACTGCGGCATACGCTCCGGATCGGCAGTTCCACTACTCCAACCTCGGCTACGGGCTGCTCGGCGAGATCGTCGCGCGACTGCGTGACCAGTCGTGGTGGGAAGCGGTCGAGTCGCGGATCCTTATCCCGCTGGGGATGACCCGGACGAGCTACCACGCCTCCGGCGGGCACGCCGAGGGCTGGTCGGTGCACCCCTATGCCCAGACGCTGATCGCCGAGCCGTTGCCCGACACCGCCGCGATGGCGCCCGCCGGCCAGGTGTGGAGCACGCTCACCGACCTGGCGACCTACTGCACGTTCCTGCTCGGGGGCCACGATGAGGTGCTGAGCTCGCACGCCTTGGCACTGGCGTTCACGCCGCAGTCGGGCGATGAGCACGCCGGCCTGTCCTATTCGCACGGCCTGGGCTTCCAGATCTTCCGGGGAGGCTCCGGGACGCTGGTGGGCCACAGCGGGTCCATGCCCGGCTTCCATGCGATCTGCCTTGTCGACCGCACCCGGCGTACGGGCGTCGTCGGCCTGGTCAACGGCACGACCGGCGTGCCCGTCGCGGACTTCGGCGCCGCTCTCCTGGAGGAGCTCGAGCAGTGGGAGCCGACCCTGCCGCTGCCGTGGGCCCCCAACGAGTCACTGCCGGCCGAGTTCGACGACGTCCTGGGCGTCTGGCACTGGGGTGCCACGCCCTACGCGTTCACCTGCGAGGGCGGCGACCTGGTGGCCCGCCGCCGCGGCATCGAGGCCTGGCGGTTCATCGCTGACAACGGTCTGATCGTGGGCAACCGCGGCTACCACGCCGGCGAGCGTCTCCACGTCGTACGCCGCAGCGACGGCGCGGTCTCGCACCTCGACGTGGGCACGTTCATCCTCACGCGCGAGCCGTATCAGGCTGGAGCACCCATCCCGGGCGGTCGGCCCGACCTCGGCTAACGGGCCTGGCTCACGCTGGACATGTTGAAGTCGGGGATCCGCAGGGCAGGCATGGCGGTCCGGGAGAAGTAGTCGTCGCCCCACTCGCGGCTGAAGCTCGGCACCGTCGCGCTGGCGTGCTCGAAACGGTTGAGCAGGTCGATCGGGCTCTCGTTCCAGCGGAAGTTGTTGACGGCCCCGACGATCTCGCCGCCCTCGACGAGGTAGACCCCGTCGCGGGTCAGACCGGTCAGCAGCATGGTCTGCGGATCGACCTCACGGATGTACCACAGGCAGGTCACCAGCAGGCCCTTCTCCATGCCCGCGACCAGGTCCTGCTCCGAGCCGTGACCGCCGTCGACCTCGAGGACCAGGTTGTCGATCATCGGGGTGACGGGCTGGCCGGTCATGGCCGCCGAGTGGCGTGTCTGGAGCAGCGCGGCCAGCGAGCCGTCGGCGATCCACTCGGTACGCGTCAAGGGCAGTCCGTTGTCGAAGACCGACTCGGTGTTGTCGGAGGCCCCGGCGACGTTGAACGGTGCGCACTCCAGACCGGTCAGATCCGGGTCGGAGTAGAGGTGGACGCCGCTGGGGACGATCTGGTCGCCGATCCGGGTGCCCCCACCCGAGCGGCTGTAGACGGACTCGCCCTCGTGGGCGACCCGAGCACCGGCGCCCCAGTAGGCGTCGATCATCAGGTCGGCCACCGACGACGGCGGCAGGATCGTGTCGTAGCGACCGGCAGGCAGCTCGAGCTGACGCTCCGCCCAGCCGAGACGCTGCGTGACCTGCTCGGCCATCGCCGCGGCGTCCACGTCCCTGAAGTCGCGCGTGGCGCCCCCCACCCATGCGCTCCGGGACAGGCTGAGGTCCTTGCCGGTGCAGGCGTAGTGGCCGGTGGGTTGGGTGTGCCGCAGGCGCAGGCCGCGAGATGACCCGAGGTAGGTGGTGGTGACCTCGTGGTTCACGAAGCCGTAGAGCAGGCGTCCCTCCGCGGTGGCGGCACGGAAGGCCTCACCCAGGGCGGGCGCGAAGGAGTCGTAGACCGTGATACCGGTCCGCTCGGGGGCCGCGTCCCAGTCGGCGCTGGTCCGGTCGGCGACGAGCTCCGCGGCGTCCTCGGCCGCGCTGGCGGACCGCGCTGCTGCGTCTGCCGCCCGCACGAGCGTCGTCACCTGCTCCGGGTTGCTCGCGCTCCCGGACACCGAACCGGTCGCGACACCGGCACCGGTGGCCACGAACGAGACGACGGTGACGTCGACCGAGACCATCACGCCGTTCGTCGTGAGCGTGTTGTTCGCCCAGCGGAGGTTGGCGCTGCTGCTGTCGGACACGATCGCGATGCAGTCGTCGGCGCTCGAGGTGGCGAGGGCGTGCTCGACCAGCTGCTGTGGGGTGTGCGCGGTCATCAGTGGCCTGCCTCGTCGGTCGTGTTGAGGATGCGGACGCCGCGGAACAGCGCCGAGGGCGCGCCGTGGCTCACGGCCGCGACCTGGCCCGGCTGGGCCTTGCCGCAGTTGAACGCCCCGCCCAGGACCCAGGTCTCGGGTCCGCCCACCGCCTCCATCGAGTTCCAGAAGTCGGTGGTGGTCGCCTGGTAGGCGACGTCGCGGAGCTGGCCGTCCAGCTTGCCGTCGGTGATCGTGTAGAACCGCTGCCCGGTGAACTGGAAGTTGAACCGCTGCATGTCGATCGACCAGGACTTGTCGCCGACGATGTAGATGCCTCGCTCGACCCGGCCGATCAGCTCGTCGGTGCTCGGACCGTCGGGAGCCGCCTGCAGCGACACGTTGGCCATCCGCTGGATCGGGATGTGGCCGGGCGAGTCGGCGTAGGCACAACCGTTGGAGCGACCCTCGTGCAGCTCCGGCTTCATGTGCCCCATGGAGCGGTCGAGCTGGTAGCCGACAAGCACGCCGTCCTTGACGATGTCCCATGCGCGGGTCTGGACGCCCTCGTCGTCGTAGCCGACGGTCGAGAGGCCGTGCTCCACGGTGCGGTCGCCGGTGACGTTCATGAT
The DNA here is from genome assembly GCF_031422975.1 of Nocardioides sp. Lineage (GTDB taxonomy): Bacteria > Actinomycetota > Actinomycetes > Propionibacteriales > Nocardioidaceae > Nocardioides. Next base: position 13,928 of record NZ_JANPEO010000005.1, read on the forward strand.
GTCCGAGCCGTACTGCAGGGTGCCGAGCATGTCGTAGGTCGCGAACGACGTGCCGGCGTAGTTGGCCTCGTAGCCCAGGGCCCGGTCGAGCTCGGTGGCGTGGCCGATGGACTCGTGGATGGTCAGCCACAGGTTGGACGGGTGGATCACGAGGTCGTAGTCGCCCGCCTCCACGCCGGGGGCGGCCAGCTTCTCGGCAAGCAGGTCCGGCACCTCGGCCAGTTCGGCGTCCCAGTCGTAGGCGCCGTCGGTGAGGTACTCCCAGCCGCGGGCGACCGGGGGAGCGATGGACGACATCGAGTCGAAGATGCCGGTCTTCTCCGCCGACCCCATGGCCTCGAACCCCGGCTGCAGGCGCACGCGCTGTTGGGTCGTGCGCGTGCCGGCAAGGTCCGCGTAGTACTTGTTCTCCTGGACCTGCTGGAGATCGGCTGTCGCGTGCGCGACGCTGGGGTGCTGCCGCAGCCGGTTGGTCCACTCCGTGAGCACCGCCGCCTTCTCCGAGGTGGGCACCTCGAGCGGATTGAGGTCGTAGGCCGAGACCCAGGTGACGTCGGCGTGGACGGGCTCGGGCGCGAGCTGCACCGGCGTCGTGGTCATCTCGGCGGCCACCTCCGCGACCGCGACGGCGGTCTCCGCGATCCGCCGGGCCTCCTGCGGGGTGAGGATCACACCGGACGCGAAGCCCCAGGCGCCGCGGTGGATGACGCGTACGGCGAAGCCGACGTCCTCGGTGTCACTGGCCGTCTGGAGGACCCCGTCGCGGGCTCCGAGGTATTGGTAGCGCACGCGCTCGAACCGGAAGTCGGCATGGGTGGCGCCGAGCTCGGCGGCTCGGGCCAGGGCCACCTCTCCGAGACTTCGGTGGGGCAGGCCTGCGAAGGTCGGATCGATCATGAGGTGAACCTAACGCAGCCCGTTAGGGTGGCGCGCATGACTAGTCCGGCCTGGCTGGGGATCGGCGCGCAGCGGTCCGGAACCACGTGGTTCACCGACCTGTTGACCCAGCATCCGCAGGTCGGAGTCGGCGTCAACGGCAAGAAGGAACAGCACCTCCTGCACAAGGTGGGCGACGGGGTCGAGCCGGCGTCGGCGTACCTCGACCTGTTTCCTGCCGACGGGGTCCGCCGCGGTGACTGGACCCCGCAGTACCTGCGGCACGCGTCCGCACCAGCCGCGGCCGCGCGCCTCCTCGGACCCGACGTGCCGGTGCTGGTGCTGCTGCGCGACCCGGTCGAGCGCTTCGTCTCGGCGATGCGGCTGGCGGCGACACGGACGAAGTCGCCGTGGCCCTATCCGGTGCCGATGACCGTCCAGACCTTCAGCGGCTTCTACGCCGACCAGTTGGCCATGTGGGCGCACCACGTCGGACGAGAGCGGCTGCAGGTGATGGTCTTCGAGGACGTTCGTAGCGATCCGCAGGCAGCCGTGGGCGCCGTGTGGACTCGTCTGGGCCTGGCATCGGTGCCGTTGCAGGACGTCGATCGGCCGTCCGGGTCGAGCAGTCAGGCCTCCTGGACACCGCCCGAGGGCCTGCTCGCGTCGCTGGAGGTGCTCTACCGTCCGCAGGTGCGGCGGCTGGTCGAGGACTGGAGCCTCGACGTCTCGACCTGGTCGACGCAGCCCTGATGCTCAGCCGGCGGTGACGCTGACCCGCGACCCGTCGCGGCCCTTGGTGACCCGCAACTGCGTGGGGATGCGGGTCTGCATCTCGGCGACGTGGCTCACCACTGCGACGACCCGGCCGCCGTCGCGCAGGCCGTCGAGGGTATCCATCACGTCGTCCAGCGTGTCGGCGTCGAGCGATCCGAAGCCCTCGTCGACGAAGAGCGTGTCGAGGTCGGCACCCCCGGCCTCCTGGGTGATGACGTCGGCCAGCCCCAGGGCCAGGGCCAGCGAGACCACGAAGGTCTCGCCGCCCGACAACGTGGCCGGGTCGCGTGCCTCTCCCGACCAGTCGTCACGCACGAGCAGGCTCAGGCCGCCGCGGGTCTCGCCCGCACCGCGCCTGCCGGTGTGCTCGAGGGTGTAGCGCTGGTCGCTCATCCGTGCCAGACGCTGGTTGGCGGCGGCGACGACCTGGGTCAGGCGATGGGCCAGGACGTATGCCGACAGCCGCATCTGCAAGGCGTTGTCGGGTGACTTCCCCTCGACGAACAGGGCGAGCCGGGCCGTGAGCTCGAGCTCCTCGCGGACGGGCGCCCAGGCGCCCAGCGCGTCGGTCACCTGGCCGGCCAGGGTCGTCAGTCGCTCGTGCCGGCGCAGTGCTGCGTCGTGCCGGGCGTGCGCGACCCGCGCATCGGACTCGGTCTCGGCGTGGGCGGCCGCCAGTGCGCCCACGTCGGGCCGGGGCAGGAGTGCGGCCGCGTGGTGGTCCGGATCGTCCAGGACGGCGCGGGCGGCCCGGAGCGCATCACTGACCCGGGCGACCTCGGCCGCCATCGCGTCTCGCTCGGCCTCCTCCAGCCGCGCGGCGCGCGCGTCGGCGGCGGACTCGAACCCGGCCCCCGCGGATGCGTCGGCCAGCGCACGCTCGGCACGCGCCAGGTCGCGCTGGGCCTGGGCGAGCTGTTCGTGTGCCGCGCACGCTTCTGCCAAGGCGTCGAGCTGTCGGCTCCGCAGCATCCTCAGCGCGGAGACCGTGTCGCAGCCGGTGCCGTCGAGCACCCCGTCGACGCGATCGCGCAGGCGGCGGTGCTCGGCCCGGTGCAGCTCCAGCCGCGACTCGAGATCGACCCGGCGTTGCGTCGCCACGTCGCGGGCGGCGCTCAACTCGTCGCTGGCCGCCCGGCGCCGAGCCACCTCGGCTCGCAGCCCTGCGCCCGAGGCGACGAGCGCGGCCGTGACATCGTGCTCGCGCTGGCACTCGGCCAGCACCTGAGCGGCGTCGGCGGCACAGTGACCGGCGGCGAGGGTCACCAGGCGGGTGTGGCGGGCCTCGGATTGGCGCAACTGGTCGTCGAGGACGACCAGCACGCCTTCGGCGTCGTCGACGTCCTTGCGCGCGGCTCGCTCGGCGGCAGCGTCGGGGCTGCCGACGGAGGCCACGGCTGGGTGCGGATGCTCGTGGGAGCCGCAGACAGGGCACCCTGCGCCGACAGCGAGTGCTCCGGCGATCTCGGCCGCCATGCCGTTCAGGCGTGCCTCGCGCAGGTCTAGCCAGGTCTCCCGCAGCCGCGCCAGCAGGCCGCGTGCGGCCTCTCGGTCCAGGCGCGCCGCTGCCAGGGCCGGAGCGACGGTGACCAGCTCGGCGGCGGCGGCGGCGCGTTCACGAGTAGTGGCCAGGGTCAGCTGGAGGGCGGGCAGCCGCTGCTCGGCCGACGCTGCTGCCGCCAGTGCTGCCTCGGCCTCTCGCAGGTGGACCGGCGCGGCCTCGACCTCCACCGACAGGTCGTCGGCAGCGGCGGTGGCGCGGGCCAGCAGGACCCTCACCTCGTCACACAGTCGCGTGACCTCGTGCAGTCGCTCGGCGTCGGGGTGTGCCGCGTCGGCGAGGTCCAGGGCGCGTCGCGCGGCCTCCAGCACCGTGGGCAGCTCGTCGTAGGTGGGCGTCGCCTGACCGGACGCCGCGACCCGGAGCCAGGACGCGGTGACGGCGGCGGCCTGACGCTCCAGGTGCTCGACCAGGGCTGCGTCGTCGGCTGCCGCACCCTCGAGCTCGGCCAGCGGCTCGGCCCGCTCGGCACGCCGCAGGCGCGCTCGGAGGTCGGACAGCGCGGACTCGTCGTGCTCGGCCAGCCGGTCGGCGGCGGCGGCGTGGGCCGCCTGCTGCGCGGCGAGCAGACGGCCGTGCGCGAGGGCCGTGGTCGCGTCGTGGACGAGCAGGTCGGCTCGCGACCGGGCACTGGCGGTGCCCTGGACGGCGGCCGCGGCCGCGGGGAGGAGGTTGTCTACCCAGTCCGCGACGCCGCCGTCGGAGGCCTCCAGCATGAGGTCTGCGACGTCCCAGGCAGCCGGCAGCGGCTGCGCGGCCGTCTCGCTGACCCGTCCGGCCAGGTGCGCGACCGTGCGAGCGTGGGCGGCTGAGCTGCGCTGGAGGTCGAGCCGCCGATCGCGGAGCCACTGCTCGATCCGGTCGAAGCGACCCGTGCGGAACACCTGTCGCAGGAGTGCGTGGCGGTCCTCGGAGCGGGCTCGCAGGAAGGCTTGGAAGCGCCCCTGAGGCAACAGCGCCACCTGGCAGAACTGCGTGAGGGTGAGGCCGACCAGCTCGGTGACGAGGTGCCCGGTCTCGTCGAGGCGCGTCGAGAGCGGCTGCCAGCCGTCGTCGAGGCGCTCGCTGAGGACCACCGACGCCTGCGGGGTGGTGATCCCGGAGCCCCGCTTCTTGGGCCGCTCCCACTTCGGTGAGCGCTCGATCCGGAACCGGCGACCGGACAGGGTCACCTCGAGGCGAACTCTCGGCGCAACGCCGTCGCCGGCCTGGTCGCACCGGAGTCGACCGGCGGTGCTGCGATCACCGGGCACGTCGCCGTACAACGCGAAGCAGACGGCGTCGAGGACGCTCGACTTGCCGGCGCCGGTGGGGCCGCTCAGCAGGAACAGCCCGGAGTCGGACAAGGTGTCGAAGTCGACCTCGACGGTGTCGGCGAACGGGCCGAAGGCAGTGATGCTCAGGGCGTGCAGGCGCATCAGCCGCCACCCACCAGGACGTCGAGGTCGGTGTCCTCGCAGCACGCGTCGCACGCCTCAAGGAGCAGGTCGGACTCGGCGGCGGTGGCCGGGACGCCGCGCAGCTCGGTGACGAAGTCGAGCGCGATCTCGTGGTCGCGGCGACCGGCAAGCCTCGCGACCGGGAGCGAGACCGGTGCGGCCCCGGTGGGGGCGAATCCGAGGACCAGCGTGTGCGCGAACCGTCGCCGCAACCGCTCCATCGCCTGGGCGGGACGCAGCTGGTCGGTCAGCGTGACCTGCACCCAGTCGTGCTCGTGCGCCGACAGGCCCGGATCGGTGAGCAGCGTCTCGAGCTCACCGGTGAAGCGGGCGAGACGGCGCGGGACCGGCGCCTCGATGAAGTGGCCTGCGCTGACTCCCGCGGGCCCGAGGTCGATCAGCCAGCTGCCCTTGACCTGGTCCGCCTCGCCGAAGGAGTAGGCGAGCGGCGAGCCGCTGTAGCGGATGTGCTCGTCGAGCGTGTGGCGGCCGTGCAGGTGCCCGAGGGCGACGTAGTCGATGTTGTCGAAGACCCCGGTGGGCACCCGGCTGACGCCGCCGACACTGATGTCGCGCTCGGACTCCGAGGGCTGCGCACCAGCGACGAAGGCGTGGGCCAGCACCACCGAGCGGGTGTGGGAGCGAGTGGCGAGATCGGCACGAACCCGGCGCATGGCCTCGCGCAGCACGATCTCGTGGGAGCGCCCCGGCAACGCCCACGGCTCGATCATCGCGGTCGGATCGAGGTAGGGGATCCCGTGGAAGGCGACCGGACCGTGCTCGTCCTGGAGAAGCACGG
>NZ_JANPEO010000006.1:0-4241 GCF_031422975.1 Nocardioides sp.
GGCCACGGCGGTGACGACGGCCCGGTCGGGCATCGGCAGCCTGACCAGCGAGTGGCCACCCGTGCCCGCATCGGCCAGGGCGGGACCGCCGATCCCGGCCACGACGACCGCGCCGCACGCCGCCAGCACGAGGCGGCGGGCGACCCCGCGCGGCTCGACGACAGGCACGTGGCCACGCACGACGTCCACCACGGTCGCGGTGGTGACGAGCCACAGCCACGCGGCGCACCCCACGAGGGCGGCCGCGGACACGGCGACCAGCAGGTCCTCGAAGGTGCCGTGCCACGTGGCCGACGAGACCAGCGATGCGGCCGCGCCGGCCACCGTGGAGCAGGTGCCGAGCACCCCAGCGGTGACGAGCAGCCACACCGCCACGCAGCGGCCCGTGGAGGAGGGCGTCGACCGAGACATCGCCGAACCTTTCGTTTGCGTCCGTTTGCATCATTTAAGGTAACGATGAGTTCGATGTCAACGGGTTGTGCACAGGGCGGTTAGGCTCGAGCCATGGCTCCGCACCCCTCCTGGGACGAACAGCTCTTCGCGCTCTTCGACGACCTGGAGGGCCAGGCGACGGCGCTGTTCGATCTCGAGCGCGACGCCGAGCTGATCGACCGCAGCCGCGCGGAATATCACCGCGTCACCTTGGACTCGAGGCTGATGGCCAGCGTCGGCCACCGTCTGGTGCTCACGGTCGCGGGCGTCGGGCGGGTCGAGGGCGAGCTGCAGCGGATGGGGCTCGGCTGGTGCCTGGTCAGCGGTCACGCACAGGACTGGATCGTCCGCACGGCCCGCATCCAGGTGGTCCAGGGCGCCTCGGCGCGCTCGGTCCCGGAGGTCGCCTGGTCGCCACTGCACGAGCTGGGCGTCTCCTCGGCGCTGCGCAGACTCGCGGCGTCGCAGGTGCGCTGCGTCGTCCACCTCGTCGAGGGCGGCCAGCTGGAGTCCGTCGTGCGCCGGGTGGGCTCCGACTTCGTCGAGATCAGCACGCCCAGCCAGGAGCGCGAGCTGATCGCCTACGACGCGATCAGTGCGGTGCAGAGCCGCGACTGAGCCGCGGTCTCGGCGACGCGCTCAGGTCGCGTCGACGTCGTACGGCGGGCGCTGGCCCTCGGCCAGGACGGGCGGCGCCACCGGGCGGATGTCCTCGTCCTCCATCGCCTCGATGATGTGGCGCCGCACGATGGTGCGCGGGTCGAGGTCGCGCAGCTCGAGGTCGGCGTAGTCGGGGCCCAGCTCCTCGCGGAGCTCGTCGCGCGCGGAGTTGGCCATGACTCGCGCCTTGCGCAGCATGATGCCGGCCTGCTTGGCCAGCACCGGGAGTCGGTCGGGCCCGAAGGCGATCACCGCGACGAACGCGATCAGCGCCAACTCAGCCAGCCCGACACCGAACATGGATCAGAACTTCGCGCTCGGAGTGAGGCCGAGCTGCATGCCGGCCAGGCCACGACCGCGCCCGATCAGGGCGTCGGCGATCTTCGTCAGCTCGAGCGCGGCGGCCGCGGTGGGATCGGCGTCGACGATCGGCTTGCCCACGTCGCCGCCCTCGCGCAGTGCGGGATCGAGCGGGATCCGGCCCAGCACTGCGACGTCGTAGCCGAAGCGCTGCGACAGGGTCTCGGCGACGCGATCGCCGCCGCCAGTGCCGAAGACCTCCATGGTGGAGCCGTCGGGCAGGGTCAGGAAGCTCATGTTCTCCACGACTCCGACCACGCGCTGATGCATCATCGAGGCCATCGTGCCGGCCCGCTCGGCGACCTCGGCCGCCGCCTCCTGCGGCGTCGTGACGACCACGACCTCGGCACTGGGCAGGTGCTGGCCCAGTGAGATGGCGACGTCGCCGGTGCCCGGAGGCAGGTCGAGCAGGAGGACGTCGAGGTCGCCCCAGTAGACGTCGGAGAGCATCTGGACGAGCGCCCGGTCGAGCATCGGGCCGCGCCAGGCAACGACCTGGTCGCGACGCGGCTTGAGCATGCCGATGGAGATCACCGAGACGCCGCTGGCGGTCGGCACCGGCATGATCAGGTCGTCGACCTGCGTCGGGCGCGCGTCGGCGATGCCGAGCATGGCCGGCACCGAGTGGCCGTAGATGTCGGCGTCGACGATGCCGACCCGCAGGCCCGTCTTGGCCATGGCGAGAGCGAGGTTGACGGTGACCGAGGACTTGCCGACGCCGCCCTTGCCGCTGGCGATGGCGTAGACCTTCGTCAGTGAGCCCGGCTGGGCGAAGGGGATCTCGCGCTCGGCCTTTCCGCCGCTGAGGACCTCCTTGAGGCCGGCCCGCTGCTCGGGGGTCATCACGCCGAGCGTGAGATCGACGCCGGTGACGCCCGGGACCGCGGTGACGGCGGCGGTCACGTCGCGGGTGATCGTCTCCTTGAGCGGACAGCCCGCGACCGTGAGGAGCACGGTGATGGCGACCTCGCCGCTCTCGGCGACGACGACCGAGTCGACCATGTTCAGCTCGGTGATGGGGCGCTTGATCTCGGGGTCGTTGACCTGCGCGAGTGCTGCGGTGATCTGCGAATGCGTGGGGGTGCTCATGATGGGCACGAGTCTACGAGCCGTCCGGGCGGATCAGCCGGCCGGTGGCTCATCGCGGTCGTCATCCGCGTCACCGCGGGCGAGCTCCTCGATGTCGCTGTAGAGCCCCTTGAGCTCCGAACGCAGGAAGTCGCGGGTCGCGACCTCGCCCACCGACATGCGCAGCGAGGCCACCTCGCGCGCCAGGAACTCCATGTCGGCGTGGGCGCGGGCGTTGGCCTGGCGATCCTGCTCGGCCACCACCTTGTCGCGGAACTCCTGGCGGTTCTGCGCGAGCAGGATCAGCGGTGCGGCGTACGACGCCTGCAGGCTCAGCATCAGCGTGAGGAAGATGAACGGGAACCGGTCGTAACGCCACTCGGCCGGCGCCAGCGTGTTCCAGGCGATCCACGCGGCCACGAACAGCGTCATGTAGATGAGGAACTTCGCGGTGCCCATGAAGCGGGCGAACTGCTCGGCGAAGGACCCGAACGCGTCGGCGTCGTAGGCCGGGCGACGCATCAGGGGTGGCCGGCGGGTCTCGCGGGGAGTGTCGAGGCGCACGCGGGCGCGGGATTCGCTCACCGGCCACCACCTGTGATCGGTCCCGGCCGCTCCGCCTGGTCACGCCAGTTGTCGGGCAGCATGTGGTCGAGCAGGTCATCGACCGTCACGGCGCCGAGCAGCCGTCCCTCGTCGTCGACGACGGGTGCCGCGACGAGGTTGTACGTCGCCAGGTGCGCGGCCACCTGATCGATCGTCGCGTCCGGGCGGAGCGGGTCCATCGACTCGTCGAGCGCGGCGGCCACCAGCGTCGAGGGAGGCTCGCGCAGCAGCCGCTGGATGTGGGCGGCGCCGAGCAGCCGGCCGGTCGGGGTCTCCAGTGGCTGGCGGCAGACGTAGACGAGAGCAGCCAGCGCAGGCGTGAGCTCGGGATTGCGCACGTGCGCGAGTGCGTCGGCGATGGTGGCGTCGGGGGACAGGATGACCGGCTCGGGGGTCATCATGGCGCCCGCGGAGTTGTCGGCGTAGGACATGAGGCGGCGGACGTCCTCGGCCTCGTCGGGCTCCATCAGGCCCAGCAGGACGGCGGCCGTGTCGGGGTGGAGGTCGGCGATCAGGTCGGCGGCGTCGTCGGGGGACATCTCCTCCAGGATGTCGGCGGCGCGCTCGGAGTCGAGGTGCTCGAGGATCTCGACCTGGTCCTCCTCGGGCAGCTCCTCCAGCACGTCGGCGAGCCGCTCGTCGCCCATCGCGGCGACCACGGCGGAACGCCGCTCGGGCGGGAGCCCGTGGATCACGTTGGCCGCGTCGGCCGGACGCATCTCGTTGAGCGCGGCGATCAGCTGGGTGGCGCCCTGCGTCTCCTCGCGCCGGTCCAGGCCCTCGACGTCGCGCCACTCGAGCGTGTGCGTCTGGCCGCGCCGGCGGAACCCCTTCGACGGCTCCTGTACGGCGACGCGCGAGAGCACCCAGTCGCGGTTGCGCGCCTGCTCCATCGCGACGTCGTAGACCGTTCCCTGGACGCCGGTCTCCTTGATCACCACCCGGCGGTCGAGCATCTGCCCCATGACGAGCGTCTCGGTGGAGCGCTGCTCGAAGCGGCGCATGTTGAGCAGGCCGGTGGTGTAGACCTGCCCGCTGTCGATGTTGGTGACCCGGGTCATCGGCACGAAGATCCGGCGCCTGCCGAAGACCTCGGCGACCAGGCCCAGCACCCG
>NZ_JANPEO010000007.1:0-2368 GCF_031422975.1 Nocardioides sp.
GGCGTACCCAGCCCGGCGACGCCTTTGTCGAGTCACCGATCGACCGGGAGATAGCCGAGCTGCGCACGCGTCTCAAGCAGCACCCCTGCCACCAGTGCCCCGAGCGGGAGGACCACGCCCGCTGGGCGGAGCGGTCGTTCAAGCTGGCGCGCGACGCCGACACCCTCAAGCGCCGGGTCGAGTCGCGGACCAACACGGTGGCGCGGACCTTCGACCGGGTGTGCAGCGTGCTGACCGCGCTGGGCTATCTGGAAGGCGACAAGGTGACCGAGCGCGGGCGACACCTGACGCGGATCTACACCGACATGGACCTCGTGGCTGCCGAGTCGCTGCGTGAGGGGCTCTGGGACGAGCTGACCCCCTCGGAGCTGGCGGCCGTGCTGTCGTCGCTGGTCTACGAGGCACGACGCGCCGACGACGCGTCGGCGCCCAAGGTGCCGGGCGGACGCGTGCAGACCGCGCTCGTCGACACCGTGCGCGTGTGGGGCCGACTCGACGCGCTGGAGCGCGAGAACAAGCTGGAGTTCCTGCGCGAGCCCGACCTCGGGTTCGCCTGGGCGGCCTACCGCTGGGCGGAGGGGGACGACCTCGACGAGGTGCTCGGCGGGACCGACCTGGCGGCCGGTGACTTCGTGCGCTGGATGAAGCAGCTGCTCGACCTTGCCGGGCAGGTCGCGGACGCCGCGGGCGACGCACCGTTGCGCAGGACCGCACGGGCCACGGTGCACGCCCTCAAGCGCGGGGTCGTGGCCTACTCGTCCGTCACGGAGTAGGCCTCAGGTCCGGCCGCTGTCGCTGCTCGCGAGCACCGCGGTGAGGCGCTCGACCGGGCTGTTGAGCCCCCAGCGCCTCGCCAGCCCGACGAGCGCGTCGGGGTTGCTGGGGACACGGGGGAGCTGCGAGTCCGGGGTGCCGAGGTCGATGTCGCGGGCGAGGGCCACGACGGTGGGCGCGACGTCGAGGTAGTCGGACGCGGCGATGATCCGGCCTCGCGGGCCGGGGCCCAGGGCCGACCCGGGGTCGGCGGCCGCTGCCCTGATGCCCGACAGGTCGCCGTACGACAGGAGCAGGCTGGCGGCCGTCTTGTCGCCCACCCCGGCCACCCCTGGCAGGCCGTCGGAGGCGTCTCCGCGCAGGGTGGCGAAGTCGGCGTACTGCTGGGGCAGGACGGAGTACTTCTCGACGACGGTGTGCTCGGTGACGCGCTCGTGCCTGCCGACGCCCCGGGCGGTGTAGAGCACGCGCACCTCGCTGGTGTCGTCGACGAGCTGGAAGAGGTCGCGGTCGCCGGTGACGATGTCGACTGGCATGCCGGCGTCGGTGGCGAGGGTGCCGATGACGTCGTCGGCCTCGAAGCGATCAGCGCCGACGATGCAGATGCCGAACGCGGTGAGGACCTCGATGATGACCGGGATCTGGGCCTCCAACGGGTCGGGGACCTCCTCGATGTCGGGCACATCGCCGGGGCGTACGGCGACGACCCGGTGCTGCTTGTAGGACGGGATCAGGTCGACGCGCCACTGCGGGCGCCAGTCGTTGTCCCAGCAGCACACGAGGTGCGTCGGCTGATACTCCTCCACGAGCCGACTGATGAAGTCGAGCAGGCCGCGAACCGCGTTGACGGGAGTGCCGTCGGGGGCCCGCACCGAGTCCGGAACACCGAAGAACGCGCGGAAGTAGAGGGATGCCGTGTCGAGAAGCATCAGTCGCTGTGCGGTCACCACCGGATCCTCGCACGAGTCGTCGCTAGTCTGAGCGCGTGACAAGCCCACCCGTGGAGACCACCGACCGCCTGATCCTGTCCCTGCTCGCCACGGACGGGCGGATGTCGTTCACCGACCTGGGGAAGGCAACCGGCCTCTCCACCTCCGCCGTGCACCAGCGCGTCAAGCGGCTCGAGTCCCGTGGCCTCATCCAGGGATACGTCGCCCAGGTGGACCACGAGCAGCTCGGCCGGCCGCTGACCGCGTTCATCTCGATCACGCCGATCGACCCCTCGCAGCCGGACGACTATCCCGAGCGGCTGGTGCACATCGAGGAGATCGAGTCGTGCTGGTCGGTGGCCGGCGAGGAGTCGTACATCCTCAAGATCCGCGTCGCCACACCGCGCCACCTCGAAGACCTGCTCGCGCGGATCCGCGCTGCCGCGAACGTGTCCACCCGGACGACGATCGTGCTGTCCACGGCGTACGAGAACCGCCCCCTCGGCTGACGGGGTGGCGGGGGCGCCTGTGTGTTGGAGTCCCCGGATATCCGGGGGCTCCAACACAGGTGAGGGCACGTTGCGCGGGCCGGCTACCAGGCCGGGGGTGCGGGGGGTAGGCGCGTCGCCTCGGCCATCTCGGCGGCCTTGTGCGCGGGCTCGGCG
>NZ_JANPEO010000008.1:0-15489 GCF_031422975.1 Nocardioides sp.
ATCGAGCACACGAAGCCTGGGGTGCAGTAGCCGCACTGGGAGCCGCCCCGGGCCGCCATCTCGGCCTGCACCGGGTGCAGGTGGTCGGGGCTGCCGAGGCCCTCGGCCGTGACGACCTCCTGACCGTCGAGCGCGATGGCCGGCACCAGGCAGGCGTTGACCGGCGTCCAGCGACTGCCGTCACCGGCGGGGCGGCAGACCAGGACGGCGCAGGCACCGCACTCGCCCTCGGCGCAGCCCTCCTTGGCACCGGTCAGCCCGAGGTCGCGCAGGAAGTCGAGGGCGTTGGTGTGCGCCGGCACCCGGGCCAGCGGGTGGGACTGGCCGTTCACGATGATCTGGGGATCCGGCATGTGGCTCCTCACGCGGGCATGGTGCGCAGGCGCATGGTTCAGGTGGACCCGGGCGCCGGTTGTCCATGCCGAACGACGCCGCGCTAGCCATGATACGTGTCCCAGGTCACCCTCGGCCCGGATCGGCCCCAGCGCAACGCCCGGCTCCCGTCGACGCCTCAGCTCCCGCGGTACGTCGAGTAGCCGAAGGGGCTCAGGAGGAGCGGCACGTGCACGTGGCCCGCTCCCGAGATCGTGAACGTCACGAGGACCTCGGGGTAGAACCCCTCGATGCCGCGCTCGGCGAAGTAGCCGCCGGAGTCGAAGCGGAGGCTGTAGGCCCCCGGTGCCAGGTCGCCGCCGAGGTCCGCGGCGCGGCCGTCGCGGTCAGTGACGGCGTCGGCCAGGTTTCCTGCGTGATTGGCCAGGGTGATCGAGACCCCGGCCGCGGGCCGGCCGAGGCTGGTGTCGAGGACGTGCGTGCTCAGGGTGGTCATCGGCTCAGTGCCTCACGATTGCGTAGCAGGGCGATCTGGGTCAGCTGGTTGATGGTCTCGGCGCGCTCGCGCTCGTCGCTGTTGTCGAGCCGGAGCCGGAGCTCATCGAGGATCTCGCGTGCGCTCCGACCGGCGGCGCGGATGATGAAGACCCGGCCGAAGCGCTGCTCGTAGGCCCGGTTGCCGTCCTCGAGCTGTCGGACGATGTCGGCGTCCTCGCGGTCGACGCCCGACTGCTCGTGCGTCGAGAGCGTCGCGTCGTGCTTCGCCGCGTCGGCGCGCTCGCCGATCCTCGGGTGCCGGGCGAGCGCTCGCTCGAGCTCCTCGTCGCTGAGGGCGCAGGCGGCCTCGGTGAGCTTGTCATCGAGCTGGTCGAGGCGCTCGTACGGCCTGCCGGCCAGCACCTCGTCGGCCCAGCGCGGCACGTCCAGGCAGGCGAGCAGCCGGCTGCGCGCCTCGTCGTCGTCCATGACGTTGAACGCCGCGACGTCCGGGCTACCCATCGTCGTCCGCCTCGCGGGTCACGGTCGCCTCGATCAGGCCGTAGGGCCGGTCGGCCGCGATGAACACCTCGCCCGGGTTCGCCAGCCCGAAGGGCGCGAGGTCGACGAGGAAGTGGTGCTTGTTGGGGGCCACGAAGGAGATCTCCGCGATGTCCGGGTGCGCCTCGAGCACGGCTCGGCCCATCGCGTAGAGCGTCTCCTGCAGGGCGCGGCTGTAGGTCGTCGCGAACGTCGCCAGCAGCAGCGCCCGCACCTCGGCGTACGTCGCATTCCACTCGATCCGGCCGCGGTCGGCGTAGCGCCAGCGGGCCGTGAGCGCGGTCGCGAGGATCCGGTCGTCGGCCTCGGGGAGGGTCGTGTACTCGTCCTTGAGGAAGCCCTTGAACTCCGAGCCGGTGGACTTCAGCACGGTCAGGTCCGTGAGGCCGGACACCACGTGCGCCGCCTCGGACGACAGCTCGATCTCCGTGGTGCGCACCTCACCGCCGCGGCGTACGAACGCGTGGTCGTGGCCCGCCCCGTCGACGACGATCCGGTCCCAGGCGTACTCCTCGACCAGGACCCGTGCCCCGGTCGCCGCCGGCGTCGCCTCGACGAGCCGCCGCGCCAGGGCCAGGGCGTAGTCCTCGGGCGAGGTCACGCCGTGCCGCTTGGCGAACGCGAAGGCGGTGTTCTTCTGCGTGTCGGTCGGCAGCACCTGCGACTGGTCGCCGTCGGTGTGCGCCGCCGCGAAGTCGCCGCGCAGCGCGGTCGAGACGTTCAGGTCCCGGATCTCGTGGCGTGGGGTGTCGCGCACGATCCGCACGACGCGGTTCTCCGCCTTGCCGTACTGGTTCGGCCCCAACACGATGCCCATGTCGGCACCCTAGTGCGGCCGCCGGCTACGCGCCCTGGTTCATTCCCACTCGATGGTGCCCGGGGGCTTGGAGGTGATGTCGATGGTGACGCGGTTGATCTCGGCGACCTCGTTGGTGATCCGCGTGGAGATCTTCTCCATCACGTCGTAGGGCAGCCGCGCCCAGTCGGCGGTCATCGCGTCCTCGGAGGTCACCGGCCGCAGCACCACCGGATGGCCGTAGGTGCGGCCATCGCCCTGTACGCCGACGGACCGGACGTCCGCCAGCAGCACGACCGGCATCTGCCAGATCTCGCGGTCGAGCCCGGCGCGCGTGAGCTCCTCGCGTGCGATGGCATCGGCCTCGCGCAGCAGGTCGAGCCGCTCGCGGGTCACCTCGCCGATGATGCGGATGCCCAGGCCGGGGCCGGGGAAGGTCTGGCGCCACACCATGGTGGACGGCAGGCCGAGCTGCTCGCCGACGGCGCGGACCTCGTCCTTGAACAGAGTGCGGAGCGGCTCGACGAGCTCGAACTGCAGGTCGTCGGGCAGGCCCCCCACGTTGTGGTGCGACTTGATCGTGGAGGTGCCGGCGCCTCCGCCGGACTCCACGACGTCGGGGTAGAGCGTGCCCTGGACGAGCCACGCGGTGGCGTCGCCCCCGGCCAGCCCGCCGAAGACGCGGACCTCGGCGGCCTCGAAGGTGCGGATGAACTCGCGGCCGATGATCTTGCGCTTCTCCTCCGGGTCGTGGACACCGGCGAGCGCATCGATGAACTGGTCGGCGGCATCGACGACATCGAGGGCGTTGAAGACCTCCTCGAAGTCCCGCTGCACCTGCTCGGTCTCGCCCTTGCGCATCATCCCGTGGTCGACGTAGACGCATGTCAGGCGATCGCCGATGGCGCGCTGGACGATCGCGGCGGCCACCGCGGAGTCGACGCCGCCGGAGAGTGCGCAGATGGCCCGGCCGTTCTCGCCGATCTGGGCGCGGATCCGCTCGACCTGCTCCTCGACGATGTTGACCATGGTCCAGGTCTGGCGGCAGCCGGCGATCTCGTGCAGGAAGTGCTCGAGCACCTGCTGGCCGTGCTCGGAGTGCAGCACCTCCGGGTGCCACTGGACGCCGGCCAGGCCGCGGGCGACGTCCTCGAACGCGGCGACCGGCGTGACGTCGGTCGAGGCCAGCACGGTGAAGCCCGCGGGGGCGCTGGCCACCGAGTCGCCGTGCGACATCCACACGTTGTGGGTCTCGGGGATGCCGGCGAGCAGCGTCCCGGGGGCGGTGACGGAGACCGGCGTTCGGCCGTACTCACGCGCACCCGTGTGGGCGACCTCGCCGCCGAGCCCCTTGGCCATCAGCTGGAAGCCGTAACACATGCCGAAGACCGGGACGCCCGACGTGAAGATGGCGGTGTCGATGCCGGGTGCGCCGTCGGCGTACACCGAGGACGGACCGCCGCTGAGGATGATCGCCTTCGGCTTGCGGGCCAGCATGTCGGCCACCGGCAACGAGTGCGGCACGATCTCGGAGTAGACCCGTGCCTCGCGGACCCGCCGGGCGATCAACTGGGCGTACTGGGCACCGAAGTCGACGACCAGGACGAGGTCGTGGTCTGGGTTCGCGGTCACCGCGGGAGTCTATCGACCGGTTGCGGGTCCCCCCGCCGGGCCCAGAAATCGCTCCAGGGCCCGACCGGAGGGAGGGGAGAAAAGGTCGGGCCCTGGATGAGTTCCTGGCCACTGCGCACAGCGCCTGGAACGAGACCCGATCACTGGGAGGGGCGATTACGCCGGGTCTGTCACCCTTGCCAACGACCCCCACCACAGCGAGTTACGCGGCTGAGGAGAAAGTTTCAGCTGACTTCGACGATCGGCAGCCGCAGGGCCGCCGGCGCCTCGATCGGAACGACCGGGTTGGACGGCTCGACGGGCGCGATGATCTCGTACGTCGCCCCCAGCTCGGGCCGCGAGTCGGGCTCGCCCTTGTTGGGCCAGAAGGCCATCGCGCGCTCCGCCTGGGCGGTGATCGTCAGCGACGGGTTGACACCCAGGTTGGCCGAGATGGTCGACCCGTCGACGACGTGCAGGCCCGGGTAGTTGTAGACCCGCTGATAGGGGTCGACGACGCCGGACTCGGGCGAGTCGCCGATCGCGCAACCGCCGATGAAGTGCGCGGTCATCGGCTTGTTGAACGGATCCCCGATCGACCCCTTCGCCGTGCCGCCCATGATCCTCGCCATCCGGCGCACGGCCTCGTTGCCCTGCGGGATCCAGGTCGGGTTGGGATCGCCCGGCCCCTGCCTCGAGGACAGCAACCAGCCGAAGGGCGTCTTCTTCGGGAACGTCGTGATCGAGTTGTCGTGCGCCTGCATGACCAACGCGATCACGCTGCGCTCGGACCAGTGCATGGGGTCGTAGAACTTCCACGGGTTGCGAACCTTCTTCGCCGACTCCTTGAGCCAGGTCCGCCAGCGGGGCTCGTCCCCGTCGCCGTCGGTGAGCACCACCTGCAGCATCGCCATCAGGTTGGACCCCGCCCCGTAGCGGACGGGCTCGATGTGCGTGTGCTCGTCGGGGTGGAACGACGAGGTGATCGCCACGCCCTTGGAGTAGTCGACGGAGGCGTCGCTGGAGTTGGCACCCAGGATCGATTCGGAGTTGGTGCGCGTCAGGTGACCCAGCCGGTCCGAGAGGAGTGGCAGGTCACCCTCAACCTTGAGCTGGTGGAGCAGCTTCTGGGTGCCGAGCGCGGCCGCGGAGAACACGACCTGGTCAGCGGTGAACGTCTTCACGGCGCTACGCCGCGACAGCTTGGCCTTGGTCCAGCGGGTCTCGACGACGAATCCGCCCTCCTCGCGCGGCCGGA
The DNA here is from genome assembly GCF_031422975.1 of Nocardioides sp. GTDB lineage: Bacteria > Actinomycetota > Actinomycetes > Propionibacteriales > Nocardioidaceae > Nocardioides. The sequence goes on from NZ_JANPEO010000008.1 coordinate 5,037, forward strand.
CGGCGGTCACCGTTGTCATCGGATGCACCACGGCGCCGTTGCGCTCGGCAAGGTAGAGGTAGTTCTTGACCAAGGTGTTCTTGGCGTTGTGGCGACACCCGGTCATGCAGCTGCCACAGCCGATGCAGGTGTTGCGCGCCGGGCCCTCGCCGCCGAAGAACGGGTCATCGACCTTCTCTCCTTGCGCCTGTCCGGGACCGCCGAAGAAGACGCCGACCGGGGTGGGATGGAAGGTGTCCGCCACCCCCATCTCCTCGGCAACCTTGAGCATCAGGTCGTCAGCGGCTGTGTGCATCGGGTTGGTGACCACCCCGAGCATCCGCTTGGCCTGGTCGTAGTAGGGGGCGAGTTCCGACTTCCAGTCGGTGATGTGTGCCCAGGACGGGTCGCGGTAGAACTGGTCCAGGGGTTCGTAGAGGGTGTTGGCGTAGACGAGTGACCCGCCGCCGACACCGGCTCCCGCGACGATCACGCAGTCGTTGACCACGTCGATGCGCTGGATCCCGTACATGCCCAACGGCGGGATGAAGGCGTAGTCCTTGAGGTCCCACGAGGTCTCGGGCAGCTCGTCGTCGGCGAACCTCGCGCCGGCCTCGAGCACCCCGACGTGGTAGCCCTTCTCGATCAGCCGAAGGGCCGTGACCGACCCGCCGAAGCCCGAGCCGATGACGAGCACGTCGTAGTGGGTCCTCACGCGCGCCCCAGCTTCTTCATCAGTCGCAGCTGGGCGGTCATCAGCTTGGCGTAGCCCTCGTCGGACATGCCGAACATGGGCGCGAAGCGGATCCCGCGCTGGGTGGCGACCGACTGCGACTCGGTGTAGCGGTGGATCCCCTCACTGCCCTGTCGACGACCCAGACCGGACTGGCGCATGCCACCCATCGGCGAGTCGATGCTGGCGAACGTCGCGCCGAACGCCTCGTTGATGTTGACGGTGCCGCACTTGATCTCGCGGGCCATGGCCCGACCGCGGTCGCCGTCCTGGGTGTAGATCGAGGCGTTCAAGCCGTACTCCCCCGCATTGGCTCGGGCGATCGCGTCGGCCTCGTCGTGGAAGCGGTAGAGCGAGATCACCGGGCCGAACGTCTCCTTGCCGAAGCAGGTCATGTCCGGTGTGACCCCCTCGAGGATGGTGGGCTCGAAGAAGAACGGACCGAGGTCGGGGCGCGCCCGGCCGCCGGCGAGCACCCGGGCGCCCTTGGCGACCGCGTCGTCCACGTGCGCCTGCACCGTGTCGAGCTGCGCCTGGGAGATCAGGGTGCCCATGTCGACACCCCACTCCATCGAGGCGCCGAGCGACATCGCCTGCGTGCGGGCGACGAAGCGCTCCACGAAGCGGTCATAGATCTGGTCGGCGACGAACATCCGCTCGGTGGAGACGCAGAGCTGTCCGGCGTTGGAGAACGATGCGCGGACGGCGCCCTCGGCCGCCTTCTCGAGGTTGGCGTCGCGCAGGATCAGGATCGGGTTCTTGCCGCCGAGCTCGAGCGAGGCACCGATCAGCCGGTCGGCGCACTGGGCGGCGATGAGCTTGCCGGTGGCGGTCGAACCGGTGAAGCAGATGTAGTCGGCGCGCTCGATCATGGGCGTGCCGATCACGGGACCCTCACCGGCGACGACGTTCCAGACTCCCTCGGGGAAGCCCGCCTCGGCGATCAGCTGGGCACCGAGCAGGGCAGAGAGCATCGTCTGGGCGTCGGGCTTGATGACGACCGCGTTGCCGGCGAGCAGGGCGGGCAGGCCGTCGCACAACGCCATCGTGAAGGGGTAGTTCCACGGCGAGATGATGCCGACCACGCCCTTGGGCACGCGGTTCACCTCGACCCGCGTCAGGCCGGGCACGACCCCGAGCTTGCGCTGGGTGTCGAGGTGCTCGTGCGCCGTACGCGCGTAGTAGCGGGCGGTGAGCGCGATGTGGAGCGGCTCGTCGAAGGCGTGCTTGCGAGCCTTGCCCGACTCCAGCACGATCAGGTCGATGATCTCGTCCTGGCGGTCGAGCACGAGGTCGTGGAGGCGCAGCAGCATCGCGGCGCGGTCGTCGATCGAGGTGCGCGCCCACGTGGCCTGCGCTCGCCGGGCCCGGGCGAACGCCTCGGCCACGTCGTCCGGGCTCGACTGCGGGATGTGTGCGATCGGCTGCCCGTTGAGCGGCGACGACACCGCGGACGTCGCACCGGACGTGCTGACCACGCGGCTGGTGAGGCTCGCGACGTAGTCGGGCTCGAGGGCGTAGGACGCCGTCGGGTCGTGCTCAGGGTCTGCCGGGCCGTCGACGAGATGGCCGGACGCGGGATTCTGCTCGCTCATGTGCCGAGACTAGGCCGCGATCGCGGCCGTTGCTACTGGTCGGTCACTTTGTCCCGCCATTCGACATCGAGACGACCTTTGTAAACACGTTGTCCCGCGGCTGCTCAGACGATGTCGGGCGCCTTGACGCGGGCCTCGTCGGCTTCCTGGTCGGTGATCTTGAGCTGCGACTGTCGCTCGGCCTCGACCCGGCGGAGGTAGTGGTCCACCTCGACGTCGCGGGCAGCCACGTCCCACCCGAGCTCGTCGGCCATCAGCGCCGCCGCGAACGGCGCGCAGGCCAGCCCCCGGTCGAAGGTCTCGATCGAGATGCGCGTACGTCGCGTGAGGACGTCGTCGAGGTGACGGGCGCCTTCGTGCGAGACGCCGTAGACGACCTCGGCCGCCAAGTAGAGCGGCGCGCCCTCGAGCGGCTCGGCCAGCTCGGGGCGGGACCGGATCAGCTCGAGCACCTCGTCGATGAGCCCGCCGTAGCGACCGAGCAGGTGGTCGATCATGCCGATCTCGATGCCCGACTCGCGGGAGAGGGCGACGCGCTGGTTGGTGCGCGCCTCGTAGCCCCAGGCGCCGAGCAGCGGCACGCGCTCGGTGATGCTGGGCGGCGCCACCGCGAAGCCGCGGATCGCGTGGTCGACGGCGTCCTTGGCCATCACGCGATAGGTCGTCAGCTTGCCACCGGCGATCAGCACGAGGCCCGGCACCGGGTTGGCGACCGTGTGCTCGCGGGAGAGCTTGGTCGTCTCCCCACCGTCGCCCTTGGGCCGCTTGACGACCGGCTTGAGCAGCGGCCGCAGTCCGGCGTAGACGCCGACCACGTCACGGTGGTCGAGCGGGTCCTTGAGCAGCGAGTTGACGTGGCCGAGGACGTAGTCGATGTCGGTCTTGCTGGCCGACGGGTGCGCGAGGTCGAGGTCCCAGGGCGTGTCCGTGGTGCCGATGATCCAGAACGCACCCCACGGGATGACGAAGAGCACCGACTTCTCGGTCTTGGTGATGAAGCCGCAGTCGGAGCGGATGCGGTCGCGCGGCACGACCAGGTGGATGCCCTTGCTCGCGTCGACGTCGAGGGTCGCGTCACCACCGATCAGCGCCTGCACCTCGTCGGTCCACACGCCGGCGGCGTTGATCACGACCTTGGCCCGGACCTCGAACTCGACGTCGTTCTCGAGGTCGAGGGCAGTCGCTCCCACGACCCGGTTGCCCTCGCGGAGGAACCCCGTAACCTTGCACCGGGTCGCGATCTGGGCGCCGTTGTTGGCCGCGGTGCGGGCGATCGTCATGACCAGGCGCGCGTCGTCGACCTGGCAGTCGTAGTAGCGGATCGCCCCGTGCAGCTCGTCGGTCTTGATGTCGGGAGCCATCCGCGCGAGCTGCCTGCGGAAGATGTGCTTGTGCTTGGGCACGCCCATGTCGTACTTGCCGGTCATCGCCATGGCGTCGTACAGCGCGATCCCCGCGCCGACGTAGGGCCGCTCCCACGCCTTGGTCAGCGGGTAGAGGAAGGGCACCGGACGCACCAGGTGGGGGGCGAGCCGGGTGAGCAGCAGGCCACGCTCCTCGAGCGCCTCCTTGACCAGCGCGAAGTCGAACATCTCCAGGTAGCGCAGCCCGCCGTGGACGAGCTTGGAGCTGCGCGACGAGGTGCCGGAGGCGAGGTCGCGCTGCTCGAGCAGGCCGACGCTCAGTCCGCGGGTGACTGCGTCGAGCGCCGCGCCCGCGCCGACGATGCCGCCACCGACCACGAGCACGTCGAGCTCGGTGCCCATCATCGCCGAGATCGCGCTGGTGCGGTGGTCGGGAGAGAGTTGGTAGGTCACCTGCTCATCTTGTCAGGGCCCCCATACTCCAGGACCTACCATCGCGACCGTGCCCCCTCGTTCGCCGCTGCCAGCGCGCCACGGCCTCAGTGCGGCGTGGGTGCGTACTCCGGACCGAGACCCCCTCGGTGGCGAACGCTGGCCGACGATGGGGGCGTGGCTGCGGCACAAGCTGCCGCCGCACGTCGACGTGACCGGCTTCCTGGCTTCCGCGCGATTCGTGTACGACGAGGGCCGCCCCGTCCTCCACGACGACCCCTACCTCCCCCACACCTTCGTGTGGTTCCACCGGGACCTGCGCGACGAGGTCCCCGTGCCGGGTGCACTGTCAGTCATCCATCGCGACGAGCGGATCATCGTGGTCGACAAGCCGGCATTCCTCTCGACCATCCCGCGCGGCCAGCACGTCAGGCAGAGCGTCGTGGTCAGGCTGCGCGACGAGCTGGGGCTGCCTGAGCTCTCGCCGCTGCACCGACTGGACCGGATCACGTCGGGCTTGCTGCTCCTGGCGACCGAACGCCGGTGGCGCGGGCCCTACCAGGTGATGTTCGAGCACGGAACGGTGCGCAAGACCTATCGCGCACTGGCTCCCTGGCGATCGGACCTGGCCCTCCCGGTGACCGTTCGCAACCACATCCTGAAGACGCGCGGCGCCTGGCGGGCCGAGGTCGTGCCCGACGCTCCGGTCAACGCCGAGACGCTGATCGAGGTGGAGTCCCGCCTCGGCGATCTTGCGGTCTATCGGCTCACACCCCGCACCGGACGGACGCACCAGCTGCGCCTGCATCTCCACGGGCTCGGCATCCCGATCGAGGGCGACCCGCTCTATCCCGTCGTACGCGAGACCGCCATCGACGACTTCTCGCGCCCGCTGCAGCTGCTCGCGAGCGAGCTGGCCTTCACCGACCCGGTCGATGGTTCCCCCCGAACGTTCGTGAGCGCCCGGACACTGCCGCTGCTCCCCGAAGGCTCCCCCAGCGCTACCGAACCGTAGGGCTGCCCACAGCGCCGCGAGCCGACCGGACTGTTCGGTAACTGCCAAGGCAGCCCGACGGGAAGGCCCCGACTCCGAGGGTCGACACGATCAGCCGATGACGACCTCGACGCGCTGGAACTCCTTGAGCTCCAGGTAGCCCGTCGTGGCCATCGAGCGTCGCAGCGCGCCGATCAGGTTCATGGTGCCGTCGGCCACCCGGGAGGGACCGAACAGGATCTCCTCCATCGTGCCCACCTGGTTGAACTCGACGCGTTCGCCGCGCGGCAGCTGGGGATGGTGCGCCTCGCCGCCCCAGTGGAACCCATGGCCGGGCGCGTCGGTCGCGCGCGCCAGCGGCGAGCCGACCATCACCGCGTCGGCACCGCAGGCGACGGCCTTGGCGATGTCGCCCGAGCGGCCGATCGAGCCGTCGGCGATCACGTGGACGTAGCGGCCGCCCGACTCGTCGAGGTAGTCACGGCGAGCCGCGGCCACGTCCGCGACGGCCGATGCCATGGGTACGGCGACGCCGAGCACGGTCCGCGTCGTGTGGGCCGCTCCCCCGCCGAAGCCCACGAGCACTCCGGCAGCGCCGGTCCGCATGAGGTGGAGGGACGCCTGGTAGGTGGCGCAGCCACCGACGATGACCGGGACGTCGAGCTCGTAGATGAACTCCTTGAGGTTCAGCGGCTCGACCTGGGACGAGACGTGCTCGGCGCTGACCGTGGTGCCGCGGATGACGAACATGTCGACCCCGGCATCGACGACCGCCTTCGCGAACTCCTTGGTGCGTTGCGGGGACAGCGAGCCGGCCACCGTGACGCCGGCCTCGCGCATCTGCTTGAGCCGCGCGGTGATCAGCTCGGCGCGGATCGGCTCGGTGTAGATCTCCTGCATGCGCCGCGTCGCGTCGCTGCCCCGGAGCCCGGCCACTTCCTCGAGCAGCTCCGACGGGTCGTCGTACCGCGTCCAGAGGCCCTCGAGGTTGAGCACGCCGAGACCGCCGAGCTTGCCGAAGGTGATCGCGGTCGCCGGCGACATGACCGAGTCCATGGGGGCCGCCATCACCGGCAGCTCGAAGCGGTAGGCGTCGATCTGCCACGCGGTGCTGACCTCTTCGGGGTCGCGAGTGCGCCGCGAGGGCACGATCGCGATGTCGTCGAAGGAGTAGGCCCGGCGGGCGCGCTTGGCGCGGCCGATCTCGATCTCAGTCACCCCGGCAGCCTATCGGTGAGAGCCCGCGTGGGAGGTCACGGCTCAGATGCCCGAGTAGTTGGGCGCCTCCACCGTCATCTGCACACCGTGGGGGTGGCTCTCCGTCAAGGAGGCTGAGGTGATGCGGACGAACCGGCCGCGCTCCTGCAGCTCGGGCACCGTCCGCGATCCGGTGTAGAACATCGACTGGTTGAGGCCACCGATCAGCTGGTGGGCCACCGCGCCGAGTGGCCCGCGGTAGGCGACCTGACCCTCGATGCCCTCGGGCACGATCTTGTCGTCGCTGGTGACCTCGGCCTGGAAGTAGCGGTCCTTGGAGTAGGACTTCTTGCCGCGGCTCGACATCGCGCCGAGCGAGCCCATGCCGCGGTAGGACTTGAACTGCTTGCCGTTGACGAAGACGAGGTCGCCTGGCGACTCCTCACAGCCCGCGAGCAGCGAACCGAGCATCACCGAGTCGGCCCCCGCCACCAGCGCCTTGGCGATCTCGCCGGAGTGCTTCATGCCGCCGTCGGCGATGACGGGTACGCCGGCCGGCTTGCACGCACGCGACGCTTCATACACGGCGGTGACCTGGGGTACGCCGACGCCGGTGACGACGCGGGTCGTGCAGATCGACCCCGGCCCGACCCCGACCTTGACCGCGTCGGCGCCGGCGTCGACGAACGCCTGGGCGCCTTCGCGCGTGGCGACGTTGCCGCCGATGACCTGGACGTGCCGGGTCGACGGATCCGTCTTGAGCCGGCGGACCATCTCGAGGAGGAGGTGCACGTGACCATGGGCGGTGTCGGCGACGAGCACGTCGACGCCCGCCTCGACCAGCGTCGTCGCCCGTTCCCAGGCGTCGCCGAAGTAGCCGATCGCCGCGCCCACGAGCAGGCGACCGTCGGCGTCCTTGGAGGCGTGCGGGAACTGCTCGGACTTCACGAAGTCCTTGACCGTGATCAGCCCGCCGAGGCGGCCGTCGGGGTTGATGAGCGGCAGTCGCTCGCGCTTGTGGGCGCGCAGCAACGCCGTGGCGTCGTCGCGGGAGACGCCGACCGGTCCGGTGATCAGGCCCTCGGACGTCATGACCTCGTTGACCTTGGTGGTGGCCCACTCGGCGACTGGCGTGAAGCGGAGATCGCGGTTGGTGATGATTCCGAGCAGCCGGTTGTCGAGGTCGACGACGGGCAGCCCCGAGACGCGGTACTCGCCGCAGATGCGGTCGAGCTCTTCCAACGTCGCGTCGGGTCCGATGGTGATGGGGTTGGAGATGATGCCGGTCTGGGTCCGCTTCACGAGGTCGACCTGGTAGGCCTGGTCCTCGATCGAAAGGTTGCGGTGAAGGACGCCGATGCCACCCTCGCGGGCCATGGCGATCGCCATCCGGGACTCCGTGACGGTGTCCATGGCGGCGCTGACCAGCGGCACCTTGAGCGAGATCTCACGAGTCAGCCGCGAGGTCGTGTCGATGTCGGCCGGCGCCAGGTCGGACTCACCCGGCAGCAGCAGGACGTCGTCGTAGGTGAGGCCCAGCGCGGCAAACTTCTCGGGGATCTCCACCCCCAGGAGTCTAACGGCCGCTCAGGGTCGGGTCGTCTCGAGGTCGCGCAACGGAACGCGGACGCTCAGTTCATCACCCGACATCCTGATCCGGCCGCGCAGACCCGACCCGAGCACCATCGGGAGCACCGCCTGGTTGTGGGCGCTGGTCATCAGCACCAGCTCGTCGTCGCCGAGGCGGGACGCGGCTCGCGCTCCTTCCAGCAGCAGCCGGGAGCCGATACCGCGCCGGCGCCACGCCGGGTCGACCTCCAGGATGAGGCGCCGGCAGCCGGGGGTGACCAGCTCGGCGAGCACGGCGCGCCCCACCGCCGCGCCCTCCACCTCCGCCGTCACACCGTGGCTCGAGGCGACGTAGTCGGGAACGGTGCCCGTGCCCAACCGCCGGCCGGGCCCCGGCGGCGCCGGCGCCTCCTTGCCGCGTCGCAACACGTCGCTGACCAGGCCGGCCATCGTCGACCCGCGCGCGTGCTCGGTCGCGGTGAAGGGCGCCTCGCGATGGATCTGCACCGAGACGTCCCCGACCGTCATCTCCATCGAGTCGTGGACCTGCGTGGCGTCGACCTGCTCGGCATCGGCGTCGAAGAGCGCGGCGACCACCTCCGGGAAGCGTGCCGGTTGGCCCAGGATGGTGCGAGCGGCCTCCACGTATCGCGACGGCTGGTCGACAAGGGCCTCGTCCGTGCAGGGGTGCGAGACCACCGCTCGGGCACCGGCGCGCGCCACCAGGGCGACGACGTCCGCCTCCCCCCAGTCGGTCGGCACCTCCAGCACCAGCTCGTCGGTGACCGCCTCCACCCCGGGGAAGACCTGCATCGCCAAGATGTTGACGCCCGCAGCACCACACTCGTGCGCCAGGGTCGCCAGGGCGCCCGGTCGGTCCGGCATCGTCGTTCGTACTTTCCACAACATGGCTCCACTCTCGGTCGCCGATGTTGCCGGACTGGATCCCCGATGTTTCGCCCGAGGAAATACTTGCGGCCCGACCCGGCACAATGGCCCGATGCCTTTGCACCGACCGACGCCCCGCGTGGTCGTGGGGTTGGCGATGACGTTCGCGGTGCTCGGTCGGGTGCCGTCCCTGCAGTGGCCACTGCGACCGGACGAGGCCGGCTTCCTGCTGGTGGCCAGGGCCTGGCACCCCGAGCCCGACAGCATGTTCGGCACCTACTGGGTGGACCGGCCGCCGCCGATCATTGCGCTCTTCAAGCTCAGCGACTGGATCGGCGGGCCCTACTTCATCCGCGTCTTCGCCGCCCTGGCCGCGGCGCTGTTCGTGCTCGCGGCCGCGGGCACGGCGCGCCGTCTCGGGGAGTACTCAGGAGCGCGCGGCGCCGACCGCATCGGCGCGTGGGTGGCCGTCGCGACGGCGGCCCTCACCTCCCATGCCGCCATCGACCCCGTCTCGGCCAAGGGCGAGGTCCTCGGCCTGCCGGTGGTGATGGCGTCCTGCTGGTTCGCGATCAACGCCCTGATGCGCAGGTCGGCGTGGCACGCGGCCGGGGCCGGGGCGCTGGCGGCGCTCGCGATCGGGCTCAAGCAGAACCTCGTCGGCGGGCTCGTCTTCGGCGGCGTGCTCCTGGTCGGCGCGCTCGCCTCGTCGCGGCTGGAGCGCCGCGACTTCCTCCGCCTCGCCGGTGCGGCGATCGGGGGTGCCCTGCTGCCCGTGATCGCCACGGTCGCGTGGTGCCTGGCCGTCGGCGTCCACCTCTCCACGCTGGCCTACGTCACCCTCGGCTTTCGGGTCGACGCCAACTCCGTGCTGTCCAGCCAGCCGTCGAGCACGGTCGACGCCAGGATCCACACCCTGCTCATCGTCACGCTCGCCTCCGGACTGGGAGCCCTGGCCCTGTGGTTCGTGCTGAGGCTGCCTCGGCTGCTCCACCGCGCCACCGTCCCGACGGTCGCGGTCGCTGCGATGCTGGTCGTCGACGCCGCCGGCGTGTTCCTCAGCGGCAGCTACTGGCGCACCTACCTCCTCGTGCCGATCGCGCCCACCGTCCTGTGCCTGGGCCTGCTGCTCGCCGACGAGCAGCTCATGACCCGACACTGGCGGCACTGGATCGCGATCGTGACGCGGGCACTCGTGGCCTTCACGCTGCTCAGCTCGGTGCTGGCCTTCGTCGAGTGGGAGCGGACCATCGACAACTACCTGCCGACCGAGTACCTCACCGGCCGGGCCATCGCCGGGGTCGCGGAGCCCGGCGACACGCTCCTCGTGTACGGCGGGCGCGCGGACATCCAGTGGGCCAGCGGGCTGCGGTCGCCGTACGAGCATCTGTGGTCGCTCCCGATGCGCACGCTCGACCCGGACCTCGAGGAGCTGGAGAGCGTCATGATCGGGCCGCGGGCGCCGACCTGGTTCGTCCAGGCCGTGCGCCTCGATGAGTGGTCGGAGGCCGGTACCGACGAGATCCGCGAGGAGCTGCTCGAGGACTACCAGCTCGTCGCCATCGCGTGCGGGGCCTACCGGATCTACCACAAGCGCCGGCTGGAGCGGCCCGAGCTCCGGTTCGACTGCGAGCAGCCGTTCGAGGATCTGGTCCTGCCGTAGCCGAGTCCGAAACCACAACGCCCCGCCCGGATCACCGGG
>NZ_JANPEO010000009.1:0-1762 GCF_031422975.1 Nocardioides sp.
GGTGCCGGAGACGTCGATGATGCCGAGCGTGCCGACTCCGGTGGCGATCAGGGCGAGGGTGAACCAGAAGAGGATCGGGCCCCTCCTGCGCGGGTTGCGGGGCCGGACGTACGTCGTCGCCTGGTACGGCTGGTACGGCTGGTACGGCGCCTGGGTGGGCCGTGCCGGCTCGTCTGTGGCGGGCGTCGTCCCGGTCTGCCAACCCGGCTGACCGGACGCGGCCGTGGGTGCGCCGTAGCCACTCGTGGGCTGGGTGGACTGGTGGTCCTTGCGGTTCAGGAACCAGACGACGAGCAGCCCGACGATCACCAGCGGCCACGGGAACCAGAAGGCGCCGGCGAAGTCGCCGATGGCCGCGACGGCCGCCAGGATCCCGGTGCCGATCAGGGCGATGTTGCGGTTGCGGTCGTCGAGCCCCAGCGGCTGGGCCGGTGAGCCCTCCTCCGGGACGAGCAGCCAGATGGCGCCGTACAGCAGCAGGCCGGCGCCGCCGAAGAACACCAGCACGACCAGCGCGACGCGCACGATGATCGGGTCGATGTCGAGGTGGCGCGCCAGGCCGCCGGCGACGCCCGCGATGTGGCGGTCGTCGCTGCTGCGGCGCAGTCGGCCGAGGTCTGCGACCTCGCTGCGGGAGGTGCGCGGGCCCTGCTGGTCGTGCTCGGCAGGCCCGGGGTCGACCGCCGGTGGTGGAGATGGGTTCGTCATGGCCCCAACTCAACGTCACGAACGCGGTCCGCACCATCAGGGACGACCCTGATTGTCCGGTGGCTTTTCCCTGCCGGCCTCAGGGTCCGCTCGGGGGTGCACCTCATGGTGACTCACGAGCCGGCCTGCGACGATGGGAGCACGATGAGCAGCACGACGTCTCCCTCCACCGGCCCGAGGCCGTTTCGCCGCGCCTTCCGCGACACCGAGTCGCCCGTCGCCGGCGGCGTCGCGAGCGGTCTGGCGCGGCACCTCGGGGTGCCTGTCCTGTGGGTGCGCGTCGCCTTCGTGCTGCTCGCCGTCCTCGACGGTCTCGGCCTGATGTTGTACGCCGGCCTGTGGATGTTCCTGCCGAGCGACTCGCACTTCGAGGAGTCCGCGCCGGGTCTGGAGAGCGCCACCCGCACGGGCAGGCGACCGCGCCGCCGCTCGCGGCTGCGCGACGCCGGCCCGGTGATAGCGATCGGGGCGCTGCTCTTCGGTGGGGTGCTCGGCTTCGAGGCGGTCTTCGGGCAGGGCGCACTGTTCTGGCCGGTGGTGATCGCGATCGCCGGTGTCGGGCTGCTCTGGCGACAGGCCGACGAGGCCCAGCGGGAGCGGTGGCTCGACTCGACCGGACGGATCGACCCGTTCCGCGCGATCTTCGGTGGCGGGGGCTGGGCGGCCTACTTCCGGGTCTTCGCCGGTCTCTCGCTCGTCGCCACGGCGCTCATCCTCTTCGCCGTGTGGTCCGGCCCGTTCGAGTTCGCCGGCCCCGTCATCATCGCGGGCCTGCTCGGGGTGGCGGGCCTGGCGATCGTCGTGGGGCCGTGGGCCCTGCGACTCGTGCACGACCTCGGCGCCGAGCGGACCGAGCGGATCCGCACCCAGGAGCGCGCCGACATGGCCGCGCACCTGCACGACTCGGTGCTCCAGACCCTGGCCCTGATCCAGAAGAACTCCCAGGACGCCACCACGGTGGCCCGCCTGGCTCGCTCGCAGGAGCGCGACCTGCGCCAGTGGCTCTTCGAGGCCGACTCCACCGACGCGACCACCCTGGCGGGCGCGCTCAAGG
>NZ_JANPEO010000010.1:0-6739 GCF_031422975.1 Nocardioides sp.
CGATCCGCGCGTGGCGAGGCCGAGCGGCTCGAGCGTGCCATCACCACGGCGCAGGCGGCCCGGGAGACGGACAGTGCCGGCCTCGCGGACCTCGAGCTCCGGCTCGCGACAGCCGAGGAGTCGCCCGACGAGGAGCCGGACGTCGCCGAGCGCGAGCGCCTCACCGAGGCGGCGAAGTCCGCCCGCCAGGGTGAGATGGAGGCCCGCCTGGCCCTGCGCACCACCGAGGAGCGCGCCCGCGCGCTGAACGGCCGTGCCGACTCGCTGGTCCGCGCCGCGCAGGCCGAGCGCGACTCGCGGGCGAGGGCGTCGGAGCGCCGAGAGCGGCTGATCCGCGAGGGCGCCGCCGCCGAGGCCGTCAACGCCGGCGTGACGGTCGTGCTGATGCGGCTCGAGCGCAGCGTCATGCTGGCGGCCGACGCCCGCGCTGCCGTCGAGGAGTCGCGACAGGTGCGCGAGCAGCAGTTGTTGGCAGCTCGCGCCACGTTGCGCGAGCTGGGTCGCCAGCACGACGAGCTGGTCAACTCCGTGCACCGTGACGAGATGGCCCGCACGCAGCAGAAGATGCGGATAGAGCAGCTCGAGGAGCGTGCGCTCGAGGAGCTCGGCATGGACGCCGACGGACTGATCGACGACTACGGCCCCACGACCCTGGTGCCGTTCTTCGGCGAGGTGGCCGACGACGAGATCGCGCCCGAACCGGTGCCGTTCGTCCGTGAGGAGCAGCAGAAGCGGCTCAAGACCGCCGAGCGTGCGCTCGCGATGCTGGGCCGGGTCAACCCGCTCGCCCTGGAGGAGTATTCCGCGATGGAGGAGCGGCACAAGTTCCTCACCGAGCAGCTCGAGGACCTGCGGCGCACCCGCAAGGACCTCCTCGACATCGTCCGCGAGGTCGACGACCGCGTGCAGCAGGTGTTCAGCGAGGCCTACGCCGACGTCGAGAAGGCCTTCGACTCGACCTTCGCCCGACTGTTCCCCGGTGGCGAGGGCCGCCTCGTGCTCACCGACCCCGACGACATGCTCAACACCGGCATCGAGGTCGAGGCCCGCCCGGCCGGCAAGAAGGTCAAGCGCCTCTCGCTGCTCTCCGGCGGCGAGCGCTCCCTGGTCGCCGTGGCGTTCCTGGTGGCGCTCTTCAAGGCCCGCCCGTCGCCGTTCTACATCCTCGACGAGGTCGAGGCAGCGCTGGACGACACCAACCTCGGCCGGCTGCTGGAGATCTACGAGGAACTGCGTGAGACCTCCCAGCTCCTGGTGATCACGCACCAGAAGCGGACGATGGAGGTCGGCGACGCCCTGTACGGCGTGACCATGCGCGGCGACGGTGTCACGACGGTCATCTCCCAGCGCCTCGAGCGCGCGGAGTCGGCGTGAGCGAGCGAGCTGCCCGACCCACCCGCGCCGACTACGTCGCGTGGCGCACCGCGACCACGCGGTGGCGCGACGACGACGCCTACGGCCACCTCAACAATGCCACGTACTACGAGCTCTTCGACACCGCTGTCAACGCCCATCTCTACGAGGAGACCGGGGTCGACGTCCGCGCGCTGGCGCAGATCGGCGTCGTCGCCGAGACGTCGTGCCGCTACTTCCGCGAGATCGGCTTCCCCGAGCCGATCGAGATGGGCATGGTCGTGGACAAGGTCGGCACGTCCTCGATCGTCTACCGGATCGGTCTCTTCCAGGGCGAGTCCGACGAGGCGGCCGCGGAGGGGCGGTTCGTGCACGTGTACGTCGACAACGAGCACGGCGCGGGCAATCGACCGGTGGTGCCCATGCCCGACGTGGTGCGGGCCGCCGTGGAGCCGTTGCTGCGTTGATCGCAGGGGTCCGATGTGGGCGGCGACACACCGAGGCGGCGGGCGTGAAATCGTCTTCGGAGCCGCTGTTGTGTCACCGTGGGTGGACGTGCACCACACCCTCGGGAGTTGAACATGCTGGCGATCGTCCTCGTGATGCTGCTCGTCCTCGCCGCCGCCGCGGCGGTCGTGCTCTACGTCGCCTACCCGCACCGCGGTGAGGAACTGCCCGTCGTCCCGCAGCTGGGCGACGCGATGCGCAAGGGCGTCGACTCGCTGCCGACCATCGGCGACCACGAGGACATCCGCGCCTGATCGTGGTCCGGCGCCGGGGGCTCTTGGCGCGGGCGGTGACTCAGCAACCGTTCCGGTTGAGCAGTTAGGTTGCCTGGTCACCGGCCGCGGGAGGACGGCCGGCGACGCGTGATTGGATTGCGCCATGGACTTCCCCGGTAGCTGGCTCTATCTGATCATCGGCATCGCCGTCGTCGGCGTGCTGATGCTCGTCGGCCTGCTCAGCGGTCGCCGGGGCAAGGCGCCCTCGGTGCCGGGCGTCGGCACCGACGTCATCGCCCCTGCGCCCACCGAGGCGGGCGTCGAGACACCGACCGAGACCACTCCCGAGAAGCCGGCGCTGGAGAAGCCGGAGGGTACGGCGTCGCGCCTCGTGCGGCTGCGCCAGCGTCTGGCGGGCTCGCAGGGCACCCTGGGGCGCGGCCTGCTGGCGCTGCTCAGCCGGGACCGGCTGGACGAGGACACCTGGGAGGCCATCGAGGACACCCTGCTCACTGCCGACATCGGAGTCGCGCCCACCACCCAGCTGGTCGAGCGGCTGCGCTCCCGGCTGCGCGTCGAGGGTGGTCCGGACGCCGACGCCCGCGCCGTACTCCGCGAAGAGCTGCTCGAGCTCGTCGACCCGACCATGGACCGTCGCCTGCAGGTGAGCGGCGCGGACGGCCGGCCCGGCGTCGTGCTCGTCGTCGGCGTCAACGGCGCCGGCAAGACCACCACCGTGGGCAAGCTTGCCCGCATCCTCGTCGCCGAGGACCGCACGGTGACCCTGGGCGCGGCCGACACGTTCCGCGCCGCGGCCGTCGACCAGCTCGCCACCTGGGGCGAGCGCGTGGGCGTCGGGGTCGTCCGTGGCCCGGAGGGCTCCGATCCCGCCAGCGTCGCGTTCGAGGCGGTCAAGCAGGGTGTCGAGCAGGGTGTGGACACCGTGCTCATCGACACCGCCGGCCGTCTGCAGAACAAGGCCGGCCTGATGGACGAGCTCGGCAAGGTCAAGCGGGTCATCGAGAAGCAGGCCCCGGTCACCGAGGTGCTGCTCGTGCTCGACGCCACCACTGGTCAGAACGGGATGATCCAGGCCCGCGTCTTCAGCGAGATCGTCGACGTCACCGGCATCGTCCTCACCAAGCTGGACGGCTCGGCCAAGGGCGGCATCGTCGTCGCGGTCCAGCGCGAGCTGGGCGTGCCGGTCAAGCTGGTCGGTCTCGGCGAGGGTGCCGATGACCTGGCACCCTTCGACGCGGGCGCATTCGTGGACGCGCTGCTCGGCTGACCCGACTCAGCGAGTCGCGCGCCGCTCGCGGTCCCGCAGTGCGGTGACGGCGTCCTCGACGAGCCGCGCCGCGCGCTGGTCGAACGTGTGTGCCGCGACGATCTTCAGCGCCTGCGCCCGGCGGGTCTCGTTGTCGGGGAAGGCGGAGTAGGGCGGGGTGATCAGTCGCACCAGGTCGCCCTCGTCCTGGAAGGGTTGCACCAGATCGCCGAACGTCTCGTGGAGGCCGGAGACCGGGTCAGTGGCGATCCGGGCGCCGCAGGCCGCGGCGTCGAAGAGCCGGTTGGACAGGAAGCTGTCGCGACGCATGTCGACGTGGTGGTCGTTGAGGACGATCCCCGCCGATGCGTAGAGCGCCCCGACCTCGTCGTTGGGCACGCCCGATGAGGCAACGGTGGCCGGGTCGAGGAACTCGTCCCAGTCGGCGCCGTGGACCGTGAGGTCCGCGTCCGCCGCCAGGGCGGTCCGCACGGCGTGCCGGAAGACGCCACGCGAGTTGCCGACGAACAGCACCGCCGGACCGGTGTCGGGCACGCCGCGGTCGGGGTGGAAGAAGCGCGGGTCGGTGCACTGCAGCAGCGGCTCGACCGGCAGTCCCCACTCGCGGCGGACCTGCGCGGGCCAGCTGAGGCTGGCGGCGTACACCAGGTCGAATGACTTGAGCTCGGCGAGCGAGACGAGGTCGGGGTGGCTGATGATCCACTCCATGTTCAGCGCGGTCGGGTGTGGCTCGACCAGGTCGAGGCCGCGCAGCACGAGCACGACGTCGTCGTAGTCGCGCGACGGCCGGTGCCGCGCGTCGCGGGAGTCGACCGAGACGAACTGGCCGCTGCGCTCCAGGGCGGCCGCGAGCGACCGGGCGAAGTGGGTGTCGCCCCATCGCTCGCCGCGCGGCCCAGCCGGCGCCGCGGTGTCGATGGTCCAGCGAAGGCGCGGTGGGTGCTCGTTGATGCCCCGCACCGGGCGGACCACCTGCTGCTGGAGGAGCACGGAGACGGACTCGGCGTCGTCGGGGTCGGCGGAGACGCGGTGCGTGCGCACTCCGGTGACCTCGAAGCCGGTGGCGCTCCAGAGCTCGTTCGTGTGGTCCCTGGGGATGGTGTGTCGGCGCGACCGGAGCGCGGCCATGGCCATCGTGAGGTCGGCCGGTTCGGCGTACGACGTCCGCGACGTGACGCTGACGTCGGGGACGAGGACACTGCGGCCGAGACCGCCCGCGCCCGCACGCAGTCCGAGGTCGGTCTCGGCGAGAACGTCGGGGAAGGTGGGATCGAGGCCGTGCAGGGACAGCAACGATTCGGCGCGGAGCGCCACCATTGGCGAGGCGGGCGCCGGGATCTCTGCCGTCCCGAGACGCCGGGCGTCGGAGGCCGGATGCCCGGCGAAGAGGAGGCCGAGGCGGCCGTCGTTGCGGGGGAAGCCGGCACCCGCGGAGATGATCAGGCCACGCCGATCGATCACGAGCGGCTGGGCGATCGCCACGCCCGGCTCGGCGATGGTCTCGATGAGCCGTCGCAACAGTTCGGGCGCGGGCTGCGCCTCCGGCCGGAGCAGGACGACCCGGTCGCCCGTGGTGTGGGCGATGCCGATGTTCGTCGCCGCCGAGATCCGGGTGCCGGCGGGAACCGAGATGCTCGTGACCGACGGCAGCAGGCCGGCGAGGGCCGAGGTGAGCAGGTGCGGGCCTCGGCGGTCACGGGTGGCGACCACGACCACCTCGACATCGGCCTGCCCTGCGAG
The DNA here is from genome assembly GCF_031422975.1 of Nocardioides sp. Lineage (GTDB taxonomy): Bacteria > Actinomycetota > Actinomycetes > Propionibacteriales > Nocardioidaceae > Nocardioides. The sequence continues at coordinate 5,104 of NZ_JANPEO010000010.1, forward strand.
CAGCCAGTCGACGGTGCCGCGCGAGCCGTAGCCCATCGGCAGCACGATGCTGGTGCGGCCCGCAACACGGTCCGTGGCCTGGGCAGCTTCCCAGTTGACGGTCGAGGGCGTGTCCGACGTCACCCCGCGCACGAGGACGAGGGGATTGGCCCAGCTGACGATCATCGAGGTGCGGAGTCGGTCGACGAAGGTGGCGACGGTCTCCTCGGACTCGCCCTCGTCGAAGTTGCCGACCTCGTCGATCGACGTACGGCGTACCAATGTCGTCCCCAGGTCGAACTGGGACGGCGTGATGAGCTCACCGGACAGGCGCGTGTCGGGGCCGGTGAAGGCATGGACGGCGGACCGGTCGCCGGCGCGGAGCACGCCGACGCCGCGCGCCAGGAACTCCGGGTGCCAGTGGTGACCCGGCTCGAGGAACGCCACGAACTCGCCGCGAGCACGCTGGATGCCGCGGTTGAGGGTCCGGCCGAGCTGGGTGCGTGATCCGAGCACCACCCGCACGCGGGGGTCGCGAGTCGCGGCCTCGGTGGCCACCGTCCCGGTGGTGTCGATCGATCCCCGGTCGAGGATGAGCAGCTCCCACTGGTCCAGGGTCTGGTCCTGCAGGGCGGCGATCGTGGGCGCGAGCAGGGGACCGACGTCCTGGGCGCTCATCAGGACGGTGACGACGGGCCCGGCGGCGTCGGGGGAGTGCTGGTGCGCGCCGGGGTTGGCGTCCAGGTAGGACAACACCTGCCACTCGCGGGCGGCCTGCAGGGCGTTGTCGCGGAACTCGCCCCACTGCAGGTGCGGGTAGCCGCGGCGGACCGGCATGGGCGTGTCGCGGGTCGCGTGGTCCGACCACCAGGCCAGCGGACCGAACTCGTGGTCGCGCGCCGCGGGGTTCTCGTCGAGGATCCGCTCGGTGTTGATGAGCGGGTGCGGCGCCAGCCGGTTGCGACGCGGGCCCTCGGTGACGTACCAGAGGGACGGCGGCAGGTCCCCGGCCTGCCACACGCCCTTGCCCGGCAACCAGGTCGCCTCGAAGAGCGGGTGCGGCGAGATGTCGGGAGTGTTGATGACGGCGCGGGCAGCGTCCTCGGGGGTGGCCGGCTGGGTGCCGAGCTGCGCACCGATCCAGTCGAGGTCGAGCAGTCCCGAGGCGACCAGGTCACGCGCGGAGTGCCGGGCCGCCGCGCTCATGGGAGGTTCGATCATCCGATCACCCCGCGGCCCGCCGAGGCAACCGTTCCTGAGCAGTGAGCATCGGTGCGATGAAGGCGGCGAAGTCCTCCGCCATCCGGTGCGGTGGCCGTGAGTGGGCGGCGTTGATCGACGCGGCGTGGGCGGCGCGCGCCCGCTCGGGGTCATCGACGAGCTCGATGATCGTCGAGCGCAGCGTCTCCTTCAGGGACCGGTCGTCACGCGGGTTGAACAGGCGTACGTGCGGCTCGTCGGCGAGGTCGAGGAGGGCGCCGGTGCGTGGGCCGACGATGGGAAGGCCGAAGCTCTGCGCGAGCCAGAAGACGCCTGAGTTGAGGATGCGGGAGTAGGGCAGCACCGCAAGGTCGGCCGCCCCGAACCACACCTGGAGCTGGTCGTCGGGCACGTGCGAGAACTCCGAGATCACCCGCGGGTGCGCCGGGTCTTGCGG
>NZ_JANPEO010000011.1:0-3763 GCF_031422975.1 Nocardioides sp.
GGCCGGGTCGAGGTGACCACGCTCGCTGACGCCGTATTGTCGCTGATCCGCACGCGCTCGGACGCCTATCGATGGAGCGCGGCCAACGCTCACGCACAACAGATGCAGAGGCTGTCGACATCCTCGACGCCGCGATCCCGACGACGCCGCCGAGCGAGATCTACTCGGTGACCCACAAGGCGCTCGCTCTGCGGACAAGGTCATTGCCCGCGCTGACGACTCCAGCGGAATCATCGGGGACGCCTGTCGTCGGCTGCTGGAGCTCCACACAAAGGCGGTTGCCGCCGCGGCTACGCCAGCGGCTCGCGGTCCACGATCACGACATCGAGGCGATCATCCGGACCCACGCCAAGGCCCGGATGGTCGCGGCCCGGCTGGAGGACACCGCCGAGGCCTTCGACGAGATCGGTGAGATCGACCTGGCCATCAAATGGGCGAAGCAGGCCACTGACTTCGACCGCGGCCACCAATCACTCAAGGCGGCGGGCTACTGGTGCGGGCTCCTCGAGAAGCACCGGCCGAGCGAGGCGCTGCAGGCCCGGGTCTCCGTGTTCCGCAAGTGGCCTTCGTCGACCCTAACCGCGCGGCTGCACAAGGCGGCCGGCACGTCTTGGCCCGATTTCCGCGACGAAGTGGTCGCCACACTCGCGGCAAGCCCGACCGACGCCGTGCTGTTCGCGGTGCTCACCTTGAAGGAGCCCGAGTTCGCGTGGAGCCTCGCGCCAATCTTCCCTGCATCTCGACACTCGCCACGGGCCATCGGGCTCCACAGCTCACCCTCGCCGCGTGACCATGCAACGTTCCATGCAACGAAGTGCCTGGAATCCCGTTGCATCCAGATGTTCCCTGATGCCTTCACGATCGGTCGATCAGCCCGCTGACCTGCGGTAACGTGAACTTCAACGCTTCTCGATGCCCGTCGATCCGGGGTCTACGCCGTCCATGTCCCACAGGACGGCCGCTGGCAGCTGTACTCCCCCACCGGGGCGCTCACCTGCGGATACTCGAGATTCGGCGGTGCTCAGAATGCCCTCCGGGATGCTTCGTGCGGCGTGCCGTGCAACGACTCACCCTAGATCCACGGTGCGCAGCATTCGCCATCCTGACGGCGAACCAGCGGCATCAGACACCGACCCGGTGGGGCCCGGACACCACCCTGGGCGCAGGTCGGGCGGCTACGGCGTGATGAGGCTCACGTAGGCGTCGCTGTTGCCGAAGCTGCCCGCACAGTGTTCCGGGGGTGCCGGCTTCGACCCCGGCTCGTGGGAGTACGGGTTCTGCCCCAGCCGGGTCTGGAGCCGGTCGCCGAAGTCACCACGGACCGTTGCGGTGCCGTCGATGATCCGCTGGTACTGGTCGACCGCGGGGCAGCCGACCCCGTTGCGGGTGTCGGTGTAGATGAACCATGCTCCGCCGTTGCGGGACACGAGCTGGTTGTAGTCGCCCATGAACTGTCGCGCAAGGTTGTTCTGCGCACTGGCTGCCGGGTCCGTGGACGCTGAGGACACCTTGGTGGGTGCGCTCCAGGTCGTGCCGGATCGGCTGAGGTAGTAGCTGTCGATCGCCGCGTTTCCCGTGCCGTAGGTCGTCGTGCTGACGGCCCTGAGTGCCTGGTAGCCCAGGTCGACCCGGCCGTTCGGGGCGACGTCCATGCCCTGGTAGAACGCGTAGCCCTCGGCCGCCGTGCTCACCGTGGCCGGGGCGCTCCAGCTGACCCCCTTGTCGGTCGAGGTGCTGACGACGATGCGGCCACCGGAGGCTGTCCTGGTGGACCAGGCGGCGTACAGCGTGGTCGAACCCTGCCGTGGGTCCGCCGCGAGTGTCGGGAACGAGTTCGTGCGGAAGTTCGCTCCCGGGATCGGGTCGGCGATGTCGGTGACCGGGCCGATCGTGGCCGGTCGTGCGTAGCTGACGCCGCCGTCTCGAGAGATGGCCACCACCTGGCTCGAGCCCTGCTCGAACGCGACGTACACGCTGCCGTCCGGCCCCGTGACGACGTAGGAGCCCTGACGGCCGTTGCCCGTGCCGTTGTTGCCGGCCGGGGAGAGCTGACGTGGCGCGCTGAAGGTGCTCCCACCGTCCGCCGAGTAGACCGCCTGGACCGGCTCGTTGCCGTTCCCGGTGGCGGTGCTGGACCGGAACTGGGTCCACGACATGTACAGGCGCCCGAAGAACCGGCTGCCCGGATTGTCGTCGACTGCGATCCACTCCTTGTCGTTGAAGTTCACCGGGTGGTTCGGCGTGGCGATGACTGGCCTGCTCCAACTGGCGCCGTTGTCGTCGGAGAAGGACACGGCCAGGAACTCCGGTGCCTTGTTCGCCGGATACGGCCCCACGTTGTCCTTGTAGGAGGCCAGCGTCGCGTAGTAGGCGCGCGTGCCGTTGGCGTAGCTGAACCTGCCTGAGCTGTCGGGTCTCGGGCCGTACATGATGACGGGGTCGCCGTCAGACACCAGCGGGGAGCTCAGCCAGGAGGCTTGATCATCGAGCAGCCCGCGGTTGGTCCAGGTCTGTCCGCCGTCGCCCGAGGTGTAGACGCCCGAGGTCCCCACGTTGGGGAAGAAGGAGCAGTCACTCGGTGCGGCGTTCGGCCCCCGCACCGGACCCGGGCCGCAGGGCGGCTGGCGCTGCTCGTCGTTGGAGCCGGCGATCAGGAAGCGGCCGTCCACGGGGTTGATCGCGATCGTCGGCTCGTTCTGCTTGTTGGTCGGGAACAAGGCATCGGCGTCGGACGTCGGCTGTCCGGCGACCTGTGGGTCGTTGGCCTGGACGTCGGTCCAGGTGGCCGCGCTCGCCAGTGCTGGCGCCAGAAGGAGCACGCCCGCCGTCGCCAGGCCGAGGGCGGCTCGGCGCAGCGGCCGAGCGGCTGGAGATGAACTCATGTGGGCTCTCCTGACAAGACGATGACCGAGACGCCGGCGATGCCGGACCAGGTCCACACAACCACGACGCGACCCGGAGCGGTAGTCCCCCAGGGCGCCGCGCGGCCGCGAATCAGTTGAGCCGGGCGTACTGCACCGACAAGGCGGTGGCGATGCTCAGCCACGCGGCGTACGGCAGCAGGACCACGCCTGCCCACGGCACCGAACGTGCCACCAGACCCACCAGCACCCAGGTCAGCACGGCGGCAACGGCCAGGCACAGCGCGGCCGCCGACAGCCGGTGCGGGACGTAGAAGAGCCAGGCCCAGGCCAGCGCGGCCACGACGGAGGCCCCGAGCACGACGGTCGCCCGCCACGCCGTGGCGTCCCCGATCGAACGGGTGAACCACACGCCGACCGCGAAGAGGGCCACGAAGTTGAGTGGCCAGACCACGGCGAACGCCAGATCGGGGGGCTGGAACGACGGGCGTGCCAGGCCGGCGTACCACCCGGGGTCGTGACCGGTCCACACGCTCGACAAGACGGCGTACGCCACGACGAGCACCAGCCAGGCACCGGTCGCCCAGACCGAGGCCGGACCTGCGGCGCTCATCCTCGGCACATCCGCCGGTGCACGCCCGGCCGGTCGACATGGTCCAGCATGCTGCCAGCCTAGCGACCCATGACCGCACGAGCAGTCATACCGATGGGCTCTAGTCTCCTGTCATGCGCCTGTTCCTGCTTCGTCACGGTCAGACCCACGGCAACGTGTCGGGCGCACTCGACACGGGCCTTCCCGGTCTCGACCTCACCGATCTCGGCCGACGACAGGCCGAGGCGGCCAGCCGCGCGCTGGCCCCCGAGGGCATCGGCGCCATTGCGGTCTCGACGCTCGTGCGCAC
>NZ_JANPEO010000012.1:0-12558 GCF_031422975.1 Nocardioides sp.
GGCCGAGCCGTCGGCGAACACCAGCGTCGGCACGGTCTGGTTGCCGTTGTTGACCTGCTCCACGATGGACGCGGCGTCGGGGGTCTGCTCGATGTCGACGACGTCGTAGGTGATCCCCTCACGGTCGAGCTGGCCCTTGAGCCGGTGGCAGTAGCCGCACCAGGGAGTGCTGTACATCGTGAAGCTCATGAGGCGTTGTCCGTCCTGACGTCTAGGGTTTCCGGTGTTCGTCGAACCCAACCATCCACCCCGGGGAGTTGTTCCGCACCGATGCCCACGCCCGAGGATCTGCTGGCCGCGCTCGACCCCGAGCAGCGCCAGGTCGCCGAGGCCATCCGCGGGCCGGTGCGGGTGCTCGCCGGGGCGGGGACGGGCAAGACCCGCGCGATCACCCATCGGATCGCCTACGGCGTGGCGACGGGCGTCTACGCGCCGACCGAGGTCCTCGCCGTGACCTTCACGACGAGGGCTGCCGGGGAGATGCGAGGCCGGCTCCGCACCCTCGGTGCCGGCGGGGTGCAGGCCCGGACCTTCCACTCCGCGGCGCTGCGCCAGCTCCGCTACTTCTGGCCGCGCGTGCACGGCCACGAGCTCCCGGAGCTGATCGACTCCAAGATCGGCTTGCTGGCCGGCGCCGCCCGCCGGCAGCGTGTCCAGGCCGACCAGGCGCTCCTGCGCGATCTCGCCAGCGAGGTCGAGTGGGCCAAGGTCAGCAACGTCTCGCCCGACGACTACGCCCGGGTCGCCGGCCAGCGGGGCCGGTCGGTCTCCCAGCTCGACGCCGACTCCGTGGCCCGGATCTACCAGGGATACGAGGAGATCAAGCGCGGCCAGACCCGGATGGACATGGAGGACGTGCTGCTCTTCGCGGCCGGGCTGCTGGCCGACGAGGAGGCGGTCGCCGCCCAGGTCCGTCGGCAGTACAAGTGGCTGGTCGTCGACGAGTTCCAGGACGTCTCGCCGCTCCAGTCGGCGTTGCTCGACCTGTGGCTCGGTGGGCGCGACGAGATCTGCGTGGTCGGTGACCCCGCCCAGACCATCTACTCCTTCGCCGGCGCCAATGCGTCCTACCTGCGCGACTTCGCGAAGAAGTATCCCGCCACCACCTCGGTCGAGCTCGTGCGCAACTACCGATCGACCCCCCAGATCGTGGGCGCGGCCAACCAGATGCTGGCCGGGACGAACAGCTTGGGCGTCGAGCTCGTCGCCCAGCAGCCGGGTGGGCCGGAGGTCACCTATCGCGCCCACTCCGACGAGGTCGCGGAGGCGGCTGCTGCCGCTGACACGATCGCGACGCTGCGCTCCGCCGGGACCACCGCCGGCGAGATCGCCATCCTGTTCCGGATCAACGCGCAGTCCGAGACGTTCGAGGACGCCCTGACCCAGCGCAAGATCCCCTATGTCGTCCGCGGCGCCGCGCGCTTCTTCGACCGGGCCGAGGTCCGGCAGGCCGTCACCCTGCTGCGGGGCACGGCGCGAGGAGGACAGGCCGACGGATCCATCACCGAGCTCGTCCAGGCCACCCTGTCCGGGATGGGCTGGACGACCGAACCGCCCGGCACCCGCGGGGAGACCCGCAACCGCTGGGAGTCCCTGCAGGCGCTGGTCGACCAGGCGGCCGAGTTCGTCACCGAGCACCCCGGCGCCGAGCTCGGTGACCTGGTCGACGACCTCGACCGCCGAGCAGCAGAGCAGCACGCGCCACTGGCGGACGGCGTCACCCTCGCCACCCTGCACACGGCCAAGGGGCTGGAGTGGGACGCGGTGTTCCTGTGCGGCATGCAGGACGGCACCCTGCCGATCACCTACGCCGACACACCGGCTGCGATCGAGGAGGAGCGTCGCCTGCTGTACGTCGGGGTCACCCGGGCCCGCAGGCACCTGTCGATCTCGTGGGCCCTGGCCCGCAACCCCGGTGGTCGCGGCTCGCGCAAGCCGTCGAGGTTCCTCGACGGCGTCGCGGAGGTCGCAGGCTCCGTCGCCGTGACCACGACCACGAGCCGAAACCGCAAGGCCCGACACTGCCGCGAGTGCGGTGGCGCGCTCTCGTCTGCCTCGGAGAAGAAGATCGGCCGCTGCGGCGACTGCCCGGCGTCGTACGACGAAGCGCTCTTCGAGCGACTGCGCGAGTGGCGGCTCGCTCGCGCCGCCGACGACAGCGTCCCGGCCTTCGTGGTGTTCACCGACGCGACCCTCCAGCTGATCGCCGAGCACCGTCCCAGCGACGAACGGGGCCTGTTGAAGATCAGTGGCGTGGGGGCCTCCAAGCTGGCCAAGTACGGCGACGACGTGCTGGGCCTGCTGTCCGGCACGGAAAAGTGAAGAAATACCCATAAAATCGTTTGCCCATTACACGGGGCAGCGGTTACTTTTGTTCCCAACGCCCGTCGCGCACCACGACCACTGACACCGGTCGGCGCCCCGAACACCCAAAGGAGGTGGACCGCATGAAGATCAACACCTGGCACCAGCCGGCCATCGCGCCGAGCTTTGGCATGCCCATCTGCGGTTCGGCCTCCGACGCTTCTCGCGTGCGCGTCGATGCAGTCCGCCCGACGGGCCTCTACCCGGGATCTGACGCCTGGAGTCCGCCGATCAGTTGAGAACACTGACCGGCTCACCTCCAGGCCGCGGATCCCCTACCGGGATCCGCGGCCTTTTCGTTTCTCGAAAGCCGCGGACCCGATCCTCAGAAGTTTCTGCACCAGCGATCAGGTCAACGAGTGGAGGTGACACACATGACCATCAGTGTTCTCGACCGCAACCGAGCCGGCGACGCCATCCAGGGTGATCTGGGCGGCCTCCACGACGCGGCTGCCCAGGTGGAAGACGAGCTGCTGCCCTGCCGCGCCAACGACGCAGAGCTGTGGTTTGCCGAATCCCCGTCCGATGTCGAGTACGCCAAGACCCTGTGCCAGGACTGCCCGGTCCAGGCCATGTGCCTCAGCGGCGCCCTTGAACGGCGCGAGCCGTGGGGTGTCTGGGGCGGCGAACTCTTCCTTCAAGGCGTGGTGATTGCGCGCAAGCGTCCCCGCGGTCGACCCCGCAAGATCGAAGCCGCAGCGTGACGCGCGACGGCACCCTTCACACGTTGAACCGGAGAACTCCTCAGCCATGACCCACACTCTCAAAGGACACGACATGTTCACCATGCACGAAGACCTGGCGCGCGCGCAGATGTCCGCGCGCCTGGGAGAGGCGCAGCAACTGCGACGTGGCCACCAGCTGGCCATGGCCCGTCGCTTGAGCCGCAAGGCCGAACTGGCCGCGCAGCAGGCGCGTCTCGCCCTCGCCCGCGTGATCTAGGACCAGCCTCGCCCCGATCGCGGGTGTTGCAGCAGAGCCGGCACGACCACCACGGTCGTGCCGGCTCTGGCACATATGGGGCCGCCCTGCGTCCGCTCGGGGCGTAGCCTGCGCTCATGCGGACGTGCGATCTCTGCGGGCGGCAGGCCGAGGAGGGCCTCACCCTGACGTGGATGACGTCGGTCGAGAACGGCCGCTCACGCACCTACTGCGAGGACTGCTCGCGCCAGCACCTGCGCGCGATCGAGGGCAAGCTCGACAGCGAGTGGTGGTGACCGGGCGACTCGCTCAGCCGGTCTCGACGTCAAGCCCCCACGAGCAACCGCAGTGCGGGTGCCTGGGCCAGTGCGTGATCTCGGGGTGCAGGGCTGCGCCGATCGTCACCGTGCTCGACCACGTCGTCGGCAGCTGACCGGCCTGCCAGGTCGCCAGGTCGCGGACCGCCCAGCCGAGGCCCACCATCAGCAGCGCCGGGTCGACATCGGCGTACGCCGCGCCCGCGCACGCAGCAGGTGGACCGGCGGCCGCGAGACAGCGCAGGCAGGCGGTGGTGCCCGGCTCGACGAACGGTCCGACGCGGACGGACTCCGCGCTGAGTCGCACGAGCAGGTGGGGCAGCGAGTCGATCGACCACAGGTCTGCTGCGGCGGGATCGTCGTGGACCGCCACGAGGAGGGCGACGCCGGCGCCGGGCGTCGGGCGCAGGCCGGCCAGCGTCAGGACGGCTGTGATGCTCGCGAGACAGGAGGGTGGCGCGTGCACCCGCGCACGGATCCCGGTCGACATGGAGGCCATGACGACACTCAAGCAACCTCGGGCCCGGCTCGCATCCGGTCATCCACAGGGCCGGCCAGCGGACGGCTCCGCCATGTCAGCGGCGACGCCACCACGAGGGGGGCGTCGCCGGCTGATCAGTCAGTGGGCGAACGTCACGCCTTGCCGAGAATGCGGTTGAGGTTGGTGCTGCAGACCGGGCAGACGGCCTTCGCCATCCGGGTGCCCTTGTCGTTGACCCTGACCTCGCCCTCGGCCTCGCGCTTCTCCTTGCACTTGACGCAGTAGAACTCGCCGCTCCAGGTCTCCGCCATGACGGCCTCCTTGTTTTTCTCGCCTCGTCACGACGGGAGTGGTGGGGAAGCCCGTCGGGGACGCACGGCGTGGCCGCTGGTCCGCTTTCGACCCTACGCCAAGCAGGCTCGCTCCCAGCCGCAACACGCGCGGTCAGTAGGCTGCCGCCCATGTCTGAGAACACGGCCAATTACACGCATCTTCGCCTTGACCGACCCTCTGCGGGAGTCGTCCGGCTCACCCTCGACAACCCCGACATGCGCAATGCGATGAGCGACGAGATGACCGCCTCGTGGGTGCAGGCCATCGACGACATCGCCACCGACCGGTCCGTGCGGGCCGTCGTGGTGACCGGCGAGGGGTCGGCCTTCTGCTCGGGCGGCAACACCGGCTGGATCTCGAGCGAGCCCGACGCGAGCGTCGACCACCTCCGCAACCGGATGGTGCCGTTCTATCGGGCCTGGCTCTCGATCCGCAAGCTCGAGGTGCCCACGATCGCGGCCGTCAACGGACCCGCGATCGGTGCCGGCCTGTGCCTCGCCCTTGCCTGCGACATCAGGTACGCCGCAACCGGGGCCAGGCTCGGGGTCCCCTTCGTCAAGCTGGGCATGCACGCCGGCATGGCCGGCACCTACCTGCTGCCCAACGTCGTGGGCCCGGCCCACGCGCGCGACCTGCTGCTCACCGGCCGGGTGATCGACGCGGAGGAGGCCTTGCGCATCGGGCTGGTGTCGAAGGTGCTGGAGAGCGGGACCTTCGAGCACGACGTGCTCGCGATCGCCGCCGACATCGCCACCACCGCGCCGATCGCGACCCGGCTCACCAAGATCGCGCTCGCCGACGGGGGGCACGCCGACTTCGAGAGCGCCCTGCAGTGGGAGTCGCTGGCCCAGCCGATGACCCTGGCCACCGCCGACCTGCACGAAGGGATCAGGGCCAGCCGCGAGAGGCGGGCACCGGTCTTCGAAGGCTCCTGAGATAGATCAGGCCCCCGGTCCGCTGGCCTCCGACCAAAGCGCTTCCCCACGCTGGTCGTGCCCGACGGGCCGAGGGCCTCATCCGCCGCCAACCTATGAGACGCCGGTTCCCGCGGTCAACGCGGGTCCCTGCACGGCTGTGGACAGACCTGTGGACAACCTGTGCAGGACGGGCCGAGAGCGGGGGATAACCGGACCCGCGGCGGGGACGAGGATGTGGGTGACACGCCCGGCCACGCGGCGTAGCGACCTCTGACCAGCCACAATGATGATGAACGGCCTGTGGAGCAAAGAAAACTGAGCAGGAGACTCGATGAGTGACTACGCCGGCGGCCCGGTCGCCGCCTTGCGGCGGATCGCCTTCCTGCTCGAACGCGCGCGCGAGGACACCCGACGGATCCAGGCGTTCCGTTCCGCCGCCGCGGTGATCCTGCCGCTGGGCGACGACGAGGTGGAGGCCCGGGCAGCGGCCGGCACGCTCACCGACCTGGCCGGCATCGGGCCGAGCACGGCCGCGGTGATCGCCGATGCCTGCCGCGGAGTCGTGCCCGCCCGGCTCGCCGCCCTCGAGGCCGAGCATGTGGGGCCACTGGCCACCGGGGGCCGTGAGCTGCGAGGGCAGTTGCGCGGCGACTGCCACTCCCACTCCGACTGGTCGGACGGCGGTTCGCCGATCGAGGAGATGGCGATGACGGCGATGGAGCTGGGGCACGAGTACCTCGTGCTCACCGACCACTCGCCGCGCCTGAAGGTGGCACGCGGGCTGAGCGCGGAGCGGCTCACCCGCCAGCTCGGGGTGGTGGCGGCGATCAACGACCACCTCGGCGGCGCCTTCACGCTGCTCAAGGGCATCGAGGTCGACATCCTCGACGACGGCTCCCTCGACCAGACCGACGAGCTGTTGGCCGAGCTCGACGTCCGCGTCGCCAGCGTCCACTCCAAGCTGGCCATGGACGCGGACGCGATGACGCGTCGGATGCTCGGCGCCGTACGCAACCCGCGCACCAACGTGCTCGGGCACTGCACCGGGCGCCTGGTCACGGGCAACCGTGGGACTCGCCGGCAGAGCCAGTTCGACGCGCGCGCGGTGTTCGAGGCGTGCCGCGAGAGCAACACCGCGGTCGAGATCAACTCGCGACCCGAGCGACGAGACCCCCCGACCAGGCTGCTGCAACTCGCCCGCGACCAGGGCTGCCTGTTCTCCATCGACTCCGACGCACACGCGCCCGGCCAGCTCGACATGCTCGACTACGGCTGCGAGCGCGCCGAGGAGGCGGGCATCGACGCCGACCGGATCGTCAACACGTGGCCGCGGGACCGTCTGCTCGAGTGGGCCAACCGTGACTGAGGTCGAGGTCCGTCGCTCCAAGCGGCGCCGGCGCACCGTGTCGGCATACCGCGAGGGCGACACCATCGTGGTGCTGATCCCCGCCTCGATGAGCAGGCGTGAGGAGGCCAAGTGGGTCGCCGACATGGTCGCTCGGATCGAGCGCACGGAGTCGCGGCGCAAGCCGAGTGACGAGGAGCTGTTGGCGCGGGCCGCCGCCCTCAACGACGCCTGGCTCGGTGGCCTGGCGACTCCCGGCAGCGTCCGCTGGGTCTCCAACCAGAAGTCCCGCTGGGGCTCGTGCACGCCCGGCGACCGGTCGATCCGCCTCTCCGAGCGGTTGCAGCAGATGCCGTCATGGGTCGTGGACTACGTGCTCATCCACGAGCTCGCACACCTGCTCGAGCCCGGTCACGGGCCGAAGTTCTGGGCGTGGGTCGACCGCTATCCCAGGTCCGAGCGGGCCAAGGGCTATCTGGCCGGCTGGTCATCCGCGGCGCGGATGGAGCTGCCCGACGGCTACGACGAGGTCGACTGACGCACCCGCGCGACGGCGGCGTCGATCAGGCGATACATGTCGTCGAACGTCGTGGGAAGTGCGCTGACCGGCCACCAGCGCACGTCCAGCGACTCGTCGCTCACCACGTGCTCGTCGTCGGGGGTGGCGGTCGCCAGGAACCGGACGTCGAGGTGGCGCACGGTGCCCCGGTCGGAGCAGAAGTCCACGGCGTGCTCGTCCAATGACAGCGGAGACGGATCGAACTCGAAGGCCGTCAGGCCGGACTCCTCCACCAGCTCGCGTTGCGCCGCCCCGGCCAGCGTCGCGTCGCCCGGCTCGATGTGGCCGCCGAAGGCGAGCCAGGCATCGGCCTTGCGATGGTGATTGAGGAGCACGGCATCGCCCGCAGGTGACACGACGATCGCCCCGGCCGTCAGGTGATCGGGGAAGCATCCCTTGAGCAGGCCGTCCGGGTGCGCCTGTAGATGGGCGACGTAGCGATCGCGCAGTGCCTCGTCGTGCGGGCTCGGTGGCCGCCAGCCCGCCAGCAGGGCGAGCGCGTCGTCGCGGATCACTCGTCGGGGGAGTCGGTGGCGTCGGTTGCCTCGGTGTCCGACGGGCCGTCGAGGAGCTCGCGCAACCCGGCGTCGAAGTCCTCGTCGGTCAGCGACTCCGGTGTCGCGGCGTCTTCGCGGAAACCGAGCGGGTCGTCCAGGTCGGCCGCCGTGGGCAGCAGGTCGGGGTGCATCCACACGCCGTCGCGACCCTCGGTGCCCTGACGGGTCCGGAGCGAGCCCCACAGGGTGGAGGCGTCGCGCAGTCGCCGGGGACGCAGCTCGAGCCCGACCAGGGAGGCGAAGGTCTGCTCGGCCGGGCCGCCGGCCGCGCGCCTGCGGCGCACGGTCTCCTGCAGCTTGGCGGCGGTGGGCATGCGGGTCTCGGTGGCCTGGGAGACGACCTCGTCGACCCAGCCCTCGACCAGCGCCAGGGTGATCTCCAGCCGCTCCAGGGCAGCCTGCTGTGCCGGCGACTTCGCGAGGTCGAAGAGCCCGCCCTCCATGGCCGACTGCATCGCCATCGGGTTGGTGGGGTCGATCTCGCGGAGCTTCTCCTCGATCCCGGCCGTGTTGATCTCGATGCCCTCGCCGTAGGCGGTGACGGCGCCGATGAGGTGTTCGCGCAGCCAGCGCACATTGGCGAAGAGGCGCTGGTGGGCGGCCTCACGCAGCGCGAGGTAGAGCAGGACGTCGTCGGTGCTGACGTCGAGCTCGGCGGCGAACTTCTCGACGTTGCCGGGCAGCAGCGCCGCCTTGCCGTCCGGGCCGAGGGGGAGGCCGATGTCGGAGGCGCCGAGCACCTCGCTCGACAGCGCACCCACGCCCTGTCCGACCTGGCTGGCGACCATCGCGCCGGTCGCCTTGCCGATCATGCCGAGCAGCGGGCCGGCTATCGCGCGGGCCTCCTCGGGCAGGGCGTTGCCGAGGGCTCCCACGGCGGAGCCGGCGATCGGCTCGACGAGTCGCTTCCAGACGTCCGTGGTCTCCACGATCCAGTCGGCGCGACTCCACGCGGCGGTCGTGGTGACTCCGGAAGGGAAGTCGGTGGCGTCGTCGAGCCAGTGGTCGGCCAGCCGCACCGCGTCCGCGACCGCATCGCGCTGGGCCTGGGTGGGCGTCGGGTCGGGCTCGTGCGCCGACACCTTGCGCGCCATGTCCGTGACGACCGCCCAGTTGACCGGGCCGTCGTGCGGCTGCATGAAGGCCTGCATCTGGTTCATCAGGGCGCTCAGGTCGGGCAGCCCACCGCCGGCGCCAGCCATCCCGCCGGCCATTCCACCGGCAAGGCCGCTGAACAGCTGCTCGAAAGGCGTGCCCTTGAACGGGTTCTGCTCGTCCGGGCCGTCGCCGGGGTCGTTGCTCATGACTCAACCGTACTCACCGTTCCCCAGTGCGATACCTACACTCGACACATGACGCAGGCCTCCCACCACACCGCCGTCCGCCTCGTGGCGATCCGCGACGAGCCCCTCGACGTCACCGAGGTGGTCGCGGCCCTGGACGACGACTCGGCCGGCGGGCTGACGCTGTTCGTCGGCCGGGTGCGTGACCACGACGGCGGCCAGGGCGTCACGTCCCTCGACTACAGCGCGCACCCCACGGCCCTCACCCAGCTGCGCGACGTCTGTGACCGGGTGGCACGGGCGTACGACGTGCACGGACTCGTCGCCGTACACCGCGTCGGACACCTGGCGATCGGCGACATCGCGGTGATCGTGGCCACGACCGCCAGTCACCGTGGCGTCGCCTTCGACGCGTCGCGGGCACTGATCGACACCCTGAAGTCGGAGGTGCCCATCTGGAAGCACCAGCGTTTCGCGGACGGTGCGGAGGAGTGGGTCGGCCTACCCTGAGCTCGTGGAGATCCTGCTCTGGCTCGTGCCGCCCGCCCTGGTGACCCTGAGCGCCATGGTGTGGGTCAGCTGGTTGGGTCGCGAGGGTCGTGGCGAGGTCGATCGGGACGTCGCCGTCCTACGCCTGCAGAGGGCGCTCGAGAAGGACCACCGCACCGCCCTGCCCGCGCGGCCGGCCCGCGTGGCCGACCGCAGCACCGGGATCGCGGTGCGGCCGACCCGCCGCTGACGGCTCAGCAGGCGTGCGGATCGAAACCGTAGGGCAGTTCGAGCCGGTGCGACTTCATCAGCGCGTCGTCGGTGAGGATGTCGAGGGTGCGGCCCTGCGCGGCGACGATGCCGTCGGAGAGCACCACCGCCCTCGGGCACAGCTGCAGCGCGTAGGGCAGGTCGTGCGTGACCATCATCAAGGTCACGTCGAGGCCGGTCAGGATGTCGGCCAGCTCGCGTCGCGAGGCCGGATCGAGGTTGGAGCTGGGCTCGTCGAGGACGATGATCTCCGGCTCCATGACCAGCACCGTGGCCACGGCCACGCGGCGACGCTGCCCGAAGGACAGGTGGTGGGGAGGGCGGTCCACGAAGTCGGCCATGCCGACCAGGTCGAGCGCGGCCATCACCCGGCGATCGAGCTCCGCGCCGCGGATCCCCAGATTGCGCGGTCCGAAGGCGACGTCGTCGCGGACGCTGCCCATGAAGAGCTGGTCGTCGGGGTCCTGGAAGACGATGCCGACGCGGCGGCGGATCTCCGCCAGGTTGTCCTTCACGACGGGGAGCCCGGACACCGTCACGGTGCCGCGTCCCGGGAGCAGGATGCCGTTGAGGTGCAGGACGAGCGTGGTCTTGCCCGCACCGTTGGGCCCGAGCACCGCCACCCGCTCACCGCGGTGAACGTGCAGGTCGACGCCGAACAGGGCTTGGTGGCCGTCGGGGTAGGCATAGGCCACCGACTGCAGGTCCAGCACGGGGGTGGTCATCGGCGCACGCTCCCGTCGTAGCCTCGCGAGATCATGGCGAGGTGCACCCGCTCGCCGCGCTCGAACGAGCGGATGAACAGCGCGCCGGCCGAGCGTCCTATCACCGGCCAGTGGCGGGGGTTGCTGGCGGTGAAGCCGCGGGACTCGCGGGCGGTCTTCATCCTGCGGAGCTCGTCGGAGACGACGTCGAGGTAACGCACCATGAACCCCATGATCTGGACGAGCTGGACCGGCACGCGCAGTCGTTCGAGCCCGATGAGCAGGTCGCGCGGATCCGTCGTGGCGGCGAGCAGCAGGCTCGCCAGCACGCCGAGGGTCGCCTTCATCACCAGACCGCCACCGGCGATGAGTCCGGGCTCGCTCAGCGACAGCCCCAGCACCGCCACCTGCGGTCCGGTGGCGACGAACGGCAGCAGCGCGGCAAACATCAGCACCGGCGTCTCGACGACCATCCGCCGCGCGAGATAGGGCACCGGGACGCCCGAGAGGGCTACGAGCACGGCGAGCAGGGCGGCGTACGCCGCGAAGGCGGGCAGCCAGGGCACGGGCGTCGCGACCACGACGAGCATGAACGTGATGAGGCCGGCGACCTTGTGATGAGCGGGTGCTCGGTGGAGTGGCGAATGGCCGTGGAAGTGGAGTCGGTGACCGTGCGGGGCGCCCATGTCACTCCCCGCCCGTCCGGGCCGGCTCCGGGGCGTGCCTGCGCAGGAGCAGCAGCAGCGAGGAGCATCCGAGCACGACCAGGCAGCCCAGCACTCCGGCGAGGCCTCCCGACAGCCGGGCGTTCCCGAGCCCGACCGTCTCGTAGCCGGCGAGCGGACCCCGGCTGGTCCCTGAGGATTGTTGGGCGCCCGAGAAGCCGAGCTCGCCGGCGACCCGATTGAGCCCGTCAGGACTGGCCGAGGCGTAGAAGCTGACGACGCCGGCGAGGGCGAGGGCGACGAGGAACCCGATCAGGAGGACGGTGCGCGTCGAGACGGCCCTCATGATGCGACCAGCCTGGTCTCGAGCTCGCGCACGGCCACCACTCGCCGGGCGCCGTACACGAGGTCGGGTCGGACCGCGACGATGCTGGCGACGACCAGGAAGGTGATCGCGGCCTCGCCGAGACCGATCAGCGTGTGGACGCCGATCATCGCCGTCAGCAACGTGTCGAGCGGGATCGGGATGACGCCCCCGAGCGCATAGAGCGCCACGAACGTCGCCGAGCTCAGCACCACCGAGACGAAGGCTCCGAGCGCGGCCGCCGGCGCGACCATGGACAGGCGCTTCGGCACGACGAGCTGGACGCCCCGGAACACGGCATGGCCGACGACCACGGTGACGATCCCCATCAAGACGACGTTGGTGCCGAGGGCGGTGATGCCGCCGTCGGCGAAGAGCAGCGACTGCACGACCAGGACCACGGTCATGCAGAGCAGGCCCGTGTAGGGGCCGACCAGGACCGCAGCAAGGGCACCCCCCATGAGGTGCCCGCTGGTCCCCCCCGCCACCGGGAAGTTGAGCATCTGGGTGGCGAAGACGAAGGTCGCGACGAGTCCGGCCAGTGGAGCAACGCGGTCATCGAGCTCTCGCCGGGCCCCGCGCAGCGCGATGCCGATCGCGGCGGCCGCCGCAGCTGCGGTGGCCACGGAGGTGGGGGCGTCGAGAAAACCGTCAGGAACGTGCATCGGTGACCTCCCGGATCCTTGTTGCACGCGATGTGCAACAACCTCAGTTCGGCGCCAACCCGCCGAACGGATTGGCCTTCGGCAAAAGAAATGTGACGTCGAACACCGTGCGCTCAGAGCTGCAGCACCGTGCGGATCACCACTCCGGCGCCGACCGCGCAGATCCCCAGTGCCGCGCCGTAGCGAAGGAAGGTGCGGACATGTCCGCCGAGGTAGCCGCGACGAAGCGCCAGGCCCTCCAGGCGCAGCACCAGGTCGCGAGCCAGCAGGCCGACCGCGGCCAGCGACAGCGCCATCCCGATGCCGAAGGCGAGCACGAGCGCG
>NZ_JANPEO010000013.1:0-9146 GCF_031422975.1 Nocardioides sp.
GAACTGACGGTGCAAGTCCGCGACAGCGCGGGTGAACTCGTCGGCGGAGTCAGCGGATGGACGTGGGGTGACGCGGGCGGCATGGGCATGGTGTGGGTGCACCCAGAGTCACGGGGTACCGGCGTGGGGTCCGGACTGCTCGCCGATTTCGAGGCCGAAGCCGCTGGTCGGGGTTGCACCCATGTGTTCGTCACGTCGTTCACGTTCCAAGCGCCCGGCTTCTACGAGCGGCACGGGTACAGGCAGATCTTCCGCTGGGACGGTGTGCCTACGCCCGAGCACTCCGACGTGCACTTCCGCAAGGACCTGAGTTGATGCCCTTCGATGACGCCACCGTCCCCGCCTCCGCCCAAGCAGCCGGAGCGTTTCGACGGACGGACATCGAGCGGTCCGACCAACGCCTCTCATGGGAACGGACGGACCAAGCCTTCTTCGCCTCAGGTGCCTGCCACATCCTCGCGTGGGTCTGCCGCGACACCTACGCGGACCAGTCACTTGGCATTGAGGCGGTGCGAGCCAAGGGCGAGCAGCAGGTCTTTCACACCTACGCGAGGTGGAACGGGTGGGCGTTCGACCACTCCGGCTGGAATCCCGCACAGCAGTTGCTCGCGGTCAACACCGACTTCGAAGGTCACCCACTGGAACGCGTCGAGGTCGCGGTCGATCTCGCTGAGTTCTGCGAGCAGCACCACCACCGCATGCCGGACCAGTATTGGCGTGATCCCTTGGAGCGCGCCCGCGAGTACGTGGGTCGGCACCAGCCTCCTTGGGCGTCAGGGCCAACGCAGTTCAGCGGCTAGAGAACCACGTCAAACGCCTGATGCTCTGCCTCATCAGGGCGCTGCCCCTGCACGAAGTCGTCGATCTCCACCAGATCAGTCCGCTTCATCGGGGGATCCTCCATCGCGCGCTCCTCTATGCGTGCCCACAAGACGTCGACGGGCACGTCGAGATAGAGCAGTTCGGTGCGCGCGCCGACGGCGTGGGCTTCTGCCCGCAGTCGTTCGCGCTCGTCTCGGCCCCAGGTGCCCCACTCGATGATGGCGGTGCCCCCGGCACGGAGGATTTGAAGGGCCGTCGTCCACTGCAGGGACTCGACACGGGCGCGCAGCTCGCCGTCCCAGAGACTTGCCCCAAGCGTGGTCATCCATTCATCGGGGCAGAAGCGGACTCCCGGCCGCTCGGTCTCCAACGTCTTGGCCGCCAGGGTCTTGCCGCTACCGGGTAGGCCGGAAACGACGATCAGGCAGCCGCGTTCGCTCATGCCCACAGGGTACGAGTGGGTGCGGACATGATGACCGCTCATGCCCCAACGCTAAGCGGACCCCGACCGAGAGCCGATCGAGGCCTCATACCGTCATGGACAGCCCGACGAGAGCCCCATCTCGGCCCGATCAGGCCAGAACCGGCGACACCCAGAGTTGTCGTGACCGAATTCGCCGTAGGCGTTGGAAAGCCCGGCCGATGTTGACGGGGGATGCAACAACGACCGGGCAGGGCGAAATCTACTCTCCAGTCACTCCGCAGACAAGACGCGGGGTGTCATTGGTCATCGAATGGTGACCTGCCGGTTGGCTAGACCAGCTCGCGCGGAGCGCTCCTCGGCGCTCAGGTCGCCCCCCGTGGCGAGCGCGTCGGCCAGCGCATCAGCGAACTTCGCTGCCGGAGCCTCGAGCACCTCGGCCCCCGTGCCGACGGGGAGGTCCCACACCGGGGCGAGCAGTCCGTGCGCGCGGAACATGCCCACGAAGCGCGAACCCTCGGCCACCGAGTCCTGGCCGGCCGCGTGCAGCCGTGCCAGCGCGCTGAGCAGCTCATCCTCCTGGTGCGGCATCACCCACCGCAGGTGCTCCTTGGGGCCGACGTCGGTCCAGTACGCCGCCTGGACGCTGTTGAGCCGGACGGTCGGGTTGGCCGAACCGTTGGCCTCCTCGAGCGCGGCCACCATCGCAGCGTCCTGGTCCTCGACGTCGTCGATCCAGTAGCCGAAGCCGTCGTGCACGGTGATGTCGAGCGAGTCGTTGGTGATCAGGTCATGCAGGCGCGGGCCGTCACCCGGCGCCGACGTCAGGCCGACGATGCCGGACTTCTCGGTCGCGATGGCGGCCTCGAGCACCGCACCGAGGTCGCGCGCCGGGTCGCCGTACTGGTGCGCGACCTGCAGGCCGAGCCAGATCGCGCCGCTGTCGCGGACCATCGCCGGGGCTGCCATCGGCAGCAGCGTGCACAGCCGGACCTCGCGGTCCGTGCTCGGCACGCTCAGCGGGACAGTAGCGGCGGGCACCAGCTCGCGCAGCGCGATGATGTCGCACTCGCCGGGCAACCCGGCGAAGGGGCGACTGACGAACACCGGTGCGGCACCGCCGGCGGCACCGTGGCACGCCTTGTAGCGCTTGCCCGAGCCGCACGGGCAGGGTTGGCGCGGACCGACCTCACCGTCGACGGGAGCGGTGTCGCGGGCTTTGATGCGGGACTTCTTGGCCATGGCGCAGACGCTATACGCCCAGCAACTCCAGCATGTAGGCCGGCTTGTCGCTGATCACCGCGGTGACGCCGAGGTCGAGGCAGATCTGGAGGTCCTCGGCCGTGTTGACGGTCCAGACGTGGATTTCGCGGTCGGCCAGTCGAAGGTGCTTGCCGAGCCCCGGGTGATCGCGCAGCTCATCGATGCCGGGACCGATGATCCAGTCCTTGCCGACCGCACGCCGCAGCATGGGCCAGTGGTGCGCCTTCTCGATCAGCATCACCAGCGGGATCCGTGGTGCCATCCGCTGGACCCGCTGCAGCGCGGTGAGGCTGAAGCTCATCACCCGCACCGGGGAGTCGTCGCCCGTCCACCCGAAGTCGGTGAGCAGCTCCACGAGTCGGCGCTCGACCAGACCGCCGTACCGCGTCGGATGCTTGGTCTCGATCGCCAGCTCGACGCGCCGGTCGGCGTCGGCGACCGTCTCGAGCAGCTTGCGCAGGGTGAGGACCTTGTTGTCCTCCGGGTCCTCGTCCGGTGCCTCGTCGTCGAAGTCGGCCCAGGGGTTCTTCCAGGATGCGAAGTCGAGCTCATCGAGCTCCTCGAGGTTCATCGTGGAGATGACGCCCCTGGCGGCCGCGGTCCGACGCAGGTTGCGGTCGTGCACGCAGACCAGGTGACCGTCGGCGGTCAGTCGTACGTCGCACTCGAGGGCCCCTGCCCCCACCTCGATCGCGCGCTTGTAGGCCCGTAGCGTGTGCTCGGCATTCTCATGGCTGGCGCCTCGGTGGGCGACGACCTGCGGCCTCATGCGAGAAGCCTAGGGCTCTCGTCGCGCCTCTCGTC
The DNA here is from genome assembly GCF_031422975.1 of Nocardioides sp. Lineage (GTDB taxonomy): Bacteria > Actinomycetota > Actinomycetes > Propionibacteriales > Nocardioidaceae > Nocardioides. The sequence goes on from NZ_JANPEO010000013.1 coordinate 3,311, forward strand.
GCTAACGCTCCGCTTCACCGCCGCCTCGTCCGGGTGCTTGTCGCAGCCACGCGCTGCGCGGGATCAGTCCACGCTGCGCTCCCACGGCTGGATGAAGTCGTTGCCGGGGATGTCGTTGACGGCCATCGTCAGCTGGCCGGCCAGGGCGCCGTCGATCTGCTCACGGACGAGGTCGGCGTGGCCGGCGTGCCGGGCGAACTCCTCGATCATGTGCAGCGCCAGCATCCGCGTGGTCACGGGAGTTGGCTCCATCCGGCCGAACCACGGGGCGGGCGCCGCCCGGGCGTCGGCGTCCGGATCCAGGTGCTCGACCGCGGCAATCAGCGCGGCCGTCGCTGCGTCGTACTCCTCGAGGATCTGCGACAGCGTCTCGTCCTCGGCCAACGCGAAGCTGCCGTAGAACATGCCGTAGTCGGCCTCGGTCAGCTCCCAGCCGCGGTCGCCTCGCTCGCAGGCCTCGCGGCGCTGCCACGTCGGCCAGCAGATGGCCAGGTGCTTGAGGATGCCGCCGAGGCTGAGCTCGCTACGGGTCGGTGTCAGGCGCGCCTCATCCTCGATCAGGCCGAATGCGGAGGTGCGGACCGCGTCGACCTGCTCGCGCAGGAAGGTGGCGAGGGCGGCTGCTTCATCGAGGCGGGCGGGCTGGATCATGACTGGCTCCTGGTGGTCGTTGCGTTGCTCGTGGGACGACCATGTCGCCACATGCGGACTGAGCGCGTCCGCTAGCTGTAGCCGACTGCCGGTGGTGCCCGCCGATCAGGGCGCACTGGTCAGGGAAGTCTTGCGCGGATCACGACCCACGCGATTCGCCTCGACCCTTCAGCCCGCGTGCTCGCGCAGGTAGCGCCCGAAGTGCGGCACCGTGAAGGCGATCCGGCCGCGCTCGCCCGAGTAGATGAGGCCCTTCTTCAGCAGGGCGTCACGGGCCGGGGAGAGCGACTGCGGCCTCTTGTCGAGGGTGGCGGCGACGTCGGCGGTGAGTACGGCGTCGACCGCCGGATCCTCAGACGCGGCCGCGACATCTGCCATCGCGCGGAGGTACTCCCGCTCCCCCGGTGTCGCCCGCTCGTAGCGCGAGCCGAAGAAACCGACGGCGAGCTCCGACTCGGCCTCGGGCGTCGCGACCAGCACGTCGTCCACCGTGATCGGCGAGCGCGGGGCGCGGTCCCAGACCGCCTTGCCGTAGGCCTGGATGAAGTAGGGGTAACCGCCCGTGGCGGCATACATCGCCTCGAGCGCGTCGGCGGTGAAGGCCGCCTCCTCCCCCTCGGCCGGCGCGGTCAGCGCGAGGTCGGCAGCGTCGCGGGCCAGTCGATCGATGCGCTGGTAGCGAAAGAGCCGCTCGGAGTAGGACTTCGACGCGGACAGCACGGCGGGCAGGTGGGGCAGGCCGGCACCGACGACGATGACCGGAAGCCCGGTCTGGCTGATCTCGTGGCAGGCGGCGCACAGTGCCGAGACGTCGTCGGGTCCGAGGTCCTGCATCTCGTCGATGAAGACCGCGATCCCCCTGCCGACGTCGGCGGCCAGCCCGCCGAGGTCGGTGAACAGCTCGACCAGGTCGATCTCGATGTCACCGGAGTCGGCACGTCCACGCACCGCCGGCACGTCGATGCCCGGGCTCCACTGGTCCTTGAGCCTGGCGCCCGCCCCGGCGTCGCGGTGCGCGAAGGACTTGATCACCCCGAGCACGTGGTGGACGCTCTCGGCGTCGGCATGGCCGAGCTCGCGGACCGCCTGGTGGAGGGCGCTGCTCAGCGGCCGGCGCAGCCCTTGGTCGGGCCGGGCCTCCAGCTTGCCGGTCCCCCATCGTCGCCGTACGGCAGCCGAGCGCAGAGCGTTGAGCAGCACCGTCTTGCCCACGCCGCGCAGCCCGGTGAGCACCAGAGAGCGTTCGGGCCGACCCTTGACCACACGCTCGAGCACGACGTCGAAGGCCTGCAGCTGCTCGTCGCGCCCCGCCAGCTCGGGGGGTCGCTGGCCGGCGCCGGGTGCATACGGGTTCCTGATCGGGTCCACCGTGGGACCGTATCGGCGAATCTAGCGAAATCCGTAGACCTAGCCCGCGTGGTGGATGCCCCGCTCGAAGCGCGGTCGCGTGTCCTCGCGCGCGGCCGCGACGGCGTAGGCCGCATCGAGCCCGCGCCTGAGCATGTCGATCAGCGCCGGCACCTCCTCGACGGTCAGCCGGAACGAACCGCTGCACACGTTGTCGCGCCACAGCGACACGACCACGAGATCGGCGTCGTGGTGCCACGAGACACGCAGCGCGCGGTCCTCGCCGCGGGTGTCGAAGAAGATCGATCCCGTCATCGGCAACGGTCGCGCGAGAGCCATGCTCCATTCTCTCCGATGAGTCAAGGATTCGAGGCTCGCGGCGACCTAGACTCGATGCCATGCCCGAGCTGCCCGAGGTGGAGGCCCTGGCCCTCGACCTGAAGGGCCGGCTCCTCGACCGCGCGATCACCCGCATCGACCTCGCGGCGTTCAGCGCGCTGAAGACGTTCGACCCCCCGCTGCACTCGCTGCACGGCACGCTGGTCGAGGACGTCACGCGGCACGGCAAGTTCCTCGACATCACCGCGTCGGGAACCCACCTGATCATGCATCTCGCCCGTGCCGGCTGGGTGCGCTGGCGCGACGAGGTGCCCGCGCTGCCGGCCCGGCCCAACAGCAAGAACCCGCTCGCGGCACGCATCGTGATCGACGACCCCGACTCCGACAAGCAGGCAGGCCTCGACGTCACCGAGGCGGGCACCAAGAAGAGTCTCGCGATCTACGTCGTCCGCGACCCCCAGGACGTCCCGGGCATCGCGCGGCTCGGGCCGGATCCGCTCGACGACGCGTTCACCATCGACGTGCTCAGCGCGATCCTGCAGTCCGAGGGACGCAAGCAGATCAAGGGCGTGCTGCGCCATCAGGGCACGATCGCCGGCATCGGCAACGCCTACTCCGACGAGATCCTGCATGCGGCGCACATGTCGCCGTACAAGCCGGCCAGCAGCATCGAGGACGCCGACCTGCAGACCTTGTTCGATGCCGTCAAGAGCACGATAGGCGCCGCCGTCGAACGCTCGCGCGGGCTGCACGCCAGCGAGCTCAAGGGCGAGAAGAAGTCGAACCTCGCGGTCCACGGCCGAGCCGGCCAGACGTGCCCTGTGTGCGGTGACGTGGTCCGCGAGGTGTCGTTCGCCGACTCGAGCCTGCAATACTGCGCGACCTGCCAGACCGGCGGGAAGCCGCTGGCCGACCGGCGGCTCAGCAGGTTGCTCAAGTAGGCAGGACTACGACGAAGGGATCTCCGGCAGCTCGGGAAGCTCAGGAGCACCGCAGGTGTCGGTGGAGTACTTCTCGAAGGCGGAGGAGGCCGCCTCCTCGCCGGCGGAGAGGTCCTCATTGAGGTTGGTGAAGTCCTCGCTGGTGGCGTTCTCGTCGAGGTTGCCGACCTCCTTGATCATCAGCTCGAAGCCGTCGCGCGCCTTGTCGGGCATGTCCTTGGGCGTGCCGACCTTCTCGAGGTCCGTGGCCCAGGACTTGATCGATGCGGTCGCCTCCTTCTGCGACGTCCCGGCCATCGAGCCGAGGTCGGAGAACAAGCTGTTCAGCTCCTTGCAGAACTCGTCCTCGGACGCGTCCGTCGGAGCACCGCCGCCACCGCAGGCAGCGAGCGAGGCGCCGACGAGCACGAGTGTTGCGGTGAGCAGTCCGGTCTTCGCAGGCTTCTTCATGGCTACAGCCTGCCTCATCGAGCTGCGTCGTCTAAGGCTGCCGGCAATGGCGCGCCGAGCGCCCGGCGGAGCTTCTGCAGGTAGGCCGCACGCGGGATCTCGACCACGCCGAGCGTCGCCAGGTGCGGCGTCACCCACTGCACGTCGAGCACCCGCCGGTCGGCGTACTCGTCACGCAGCAGGTCGACGAGCCCCATCAGCGCGACCTTCGAGGCGTCCCGCTCGCGGTGGAACATCGACTCCCCGGCGAACACGCCGCCGATGCTCACGCCGTACAGCCCGCCCGCCAACCGGTCCTCGCGCCACGCCTCCACCGAGTGCACCCAGCCGAGGTCGTGGAGCGCCAGATAGGCAGCGCGCACCTCGGGGGTGATCCAGCCGTCCGGGCGCCCGCGATCCCCGCACGCGTCGATGACCTGCTCGAACGCCGTGTCGACCCGGATCTCGAAGTGGCGGGCGGAGCGCCTCAGTGAGCGCGAGACGACCAGCCCGTCGAGCGGCAGCACGCCGCGGCGCACGGGTGAAAACCAGCCCATCGGGTCGCGTCTCCCGCCGGTCGGCATCGGGAAGAGACCCTGCGCGTAGGCCGCGAGCAGCGAGCCGGGCGCGAGATCGCCGCCCATCGCGACGAGGTCGTCCTCGGGGTCCCAGTCGGTCGGCTGGGGGAACACCCACGGGGAGGGCTCGGGCAGGACAGGCATGAGGGCGAACCTACTTCGTGCGTGCGGCGCCTAGGCTTGTGCCATGAGCTTGAGCGGAAACGTGGGCAAGCGCCTGGCGCCGAAGATCACCCAGGCAGCACCGGGGCTGACGACGTCGTTCGTCCGGGAGGCGCTGCACCGTGCCATCGAGGGTGTCGGGCCGCTTCCGGGCGCCGCGGCCGCCGCCGACAAGCAGCTCGCCGAGCAGCACGGCAACGTCGAGCGCGCGATCCACGAGGTGATCGAGAACCACGTCCGCTACGCCGGCGCACAGGGCTTCCTGACCAACGTCGGCGGCCTCGTCACCGCCGCCGTGACCATCCCGGCCAACGTCACCGGGCTGACACTGGTGCAGTGCCGGATGATCGCCGGCATCGCACACCTGCGCGGGCACGACCTCAGCGATCCGCGCGTGCGCAACGCCGTCCTGACGACGCTGCTCGGCGAGGAGTCCGTCGCCCAGCTCGTGAAGAAGCGCAAGATCCCCGCCCCGCCGATGGCGCTCGCCACCGCCCCCGTCCACGACGCCGGGCTCGACAAGATCATCAGCGCCGAGGTGGGCGCCGACCTCGTCGCCCGGGTCGCCGGCAAGCGCCTCGCGGTCACCATCGGACGGCGCGTGCCCGTCGTCGGTGGCCTCGTCGGCATGGGCGCCGACGGCTACGCGACCTGGAAGGTCGGGCGGTACGCCGACCGCGAGATCCTGGCCCGGCCGCGCGGGTAGCCCTTGCCCGAGTCAGCTGCGCCGAGGCTCCCGCCCGGCCCCCCTCGCGCTACCGCACAGTACGGCGGGGAATCTCGCCGCGAGACCCCTGACTGTTCGGTAACTCGGGCGCCGGTCCCCGGCTCGACCAACAAGGTCCCGGTCAGCGCCGGCGGAGCTTGCGGTAGGCCATGAGCGCGGCCCGGCCGGAGCGGCTCGTCTCCAGCGACTGCACGGTCCTCTCGGCCCTGGAGCGGCGGGCGAGGTCGAGGGCGCGACGGGTCTCGTCGAGATCGCGCGCCAGCGTCGCCTCCGACTCGCGGAGCCGGGAGCCTTCGACGAGCAGGGCCTTGATCGAGTCGAGCGCCGGCTGCAGGAGGTCCGCCGCGGGGGAGGTGTCGGGGTCGGTGAAGGTGTCCGCGGGCCGACCGATCAGGTCGCCGACGTCGCCGACGACGTCGTAGCCGCGCTTCTCGATCTCCTCGACCCAGGTGCGTGACAGCTCCTGCACCCACTCGTGGGTCGCGGGCGGCAGCCCGAGTCGGGCCGAGGTGGTCCGCCGCGAGAGGGTCTGGTGCGCGAGCAGCTCACGCACGAGCGGGCGGTAGTCGGGCGGGTCCACCACGGGAGTGACGCGCTTGTTGATCAGCCGGAGCAGCGCCGTCTCGGGCACCCCCATCGACGGGTTGGCGCGCTCGGCAGTG
>NZ_JANPEO010000014.1:0-5108 GCF_031422975.1 Nocardioides sp.
GGATCCCGGCGTCGACCACGGCCGGAGACCGGGACAGGCGAGAGGCGAGCCAGGTGTGCCGCAGGTGCGAGCCGAGGAGGCCGCGGACCTCGTGGCGGTGGGTCGCCCCGGCACCCTCGGGTCGCCGCGCGGCCACCGCCCGGGCGGCGGTCCGCCCGGCGGCGACTCCGGTGGCCACGGCGTAGTAGATGCCCTCACCGGTCATCGGGTTGACCAGGCCGGCGGCGTCGCCGGCCAGCAGGACCGGCCCGTCCGGCTGGTCCCAGCGCCAACTGCTCAGGGGAAGGTGGTGGCCGCGCCAGCCGGTGCCCGTCGCAGCGGCGCCGGGGATGAGTGCCTCGAGCTGGCCGAGCAGCAGCTGCCGGCTGGGGGGCGTGCCCCTGTCCTCGCCGGGCAGCAGCTCGCCGTACCCGACGTTGGCGAGTCCGTCGCCGCGATCGAAGGCCCAGGCGTACGACGGTTGGCGCCGGTCGCCGTACCTGATGACCTGGCGTCCGCGGAGCTCCGGAGTGGTCGGCGCGTAGCCGCGGATCGCGAGGGCGCGTGGTTCGCGGCGCTTACCGAGCAGCGCCTCGCGGACCAGGGAGTGCGCGCCGTCCGCGCCGACGACGACGCCGGCACGCAGCTTGCCCGAGACGAGGAGTGGGTCGGCGGCGATCGACGACACGCGATGCTGACGGAGCACCGCGCCTGCGGCCACGGCACGCGCGACCAGTCGGGCGTCGAAGACCTCCCGCGGCACGACGTGCACCTCGCGCTGCATCCGACCCTCGACCCGCACGTCGCCGTGCGAGAGCTCGAGCTGGTGGAGCGGGGTCCAGTCGTCCACCACGTCGCCCGCGCCGACGGCGGACAACGCGTCCAGGACATGCGGCGCGATGCCGTCGCCGCACGACTTGTCCCGGGGAAAGGTGCTGCGGTCGAGGAGCAGGACACGCATCGAGGGGTCCTCGGCGAGCGCGCCCAGCGCGGCCGCGGCGCCCGCGGGCCCGGCGCCGACGACGACCACGTCCCAGGTCTCGTCCGTCGTCATCGCGCCACCACGAGGATGACGGCGTCGGCGAGCGCGATCCCGATGGCGGCGACGAAGGGGCGACGACCTGTCGCCCCGACCACGACGGCCGCGAGCACGAGGACCACGAGCCCGGCGGGAAGGGCGGCCGCCAGGGGCGGCGAGCCGCCGAGCAGCACCACTGCCGTGGCTGTGACCAGCACGGCCGCCGCGACCGGCGCGATCCACCTGCGACCCAGTCGGTGCGGGAGTCCGCGGACTCCCGTCGCAGCGTCGTCGTCGAGGTCGGGCAGCACGTTGAGGAGGTGCGCGCCGACGCCGAGCAGCGCCCCACCGACCGGCCACCACCACGGCGGAGTGCTGGAGTCGGCGAGCGCCACGAAGGCCGTCAGCCCGCCGAAGGCCACGGCATAGGGCAGCCACGACCACACCGTCGTCTTGAGCCCGAGGTTGTACGCCCACCCGGCGCCCACGCAGACCAGGTGGACCAGTCCTGCCACCAGGCCACAGGCGAGTGACAGCGCGACGCAGGCCAGCACCGCGACGACGCACGCCACCCTGACGACGGGGACCGACACCGAGCCGGCGACGAGCGGCTTGTCGCTGCGACCGGTCCGGCGGTCGCGCGACAGGTCGACGAGGTCATTGCTCCACCCGATGGACAGCTGGCCGGCGAACACGGCGCTGACGACGAGGGCGGACCGTCCGACCGCGAGGCCTTGCGCGGTGGCCAGCAGTCCGGCGAGCACTGTCACCGCCATCGCGGGACCGATGTGCGCCGCGGCCACCAGAGCGTCGAGGCGCGTCGGGACCCGGATCCTCGCGTCTGCCTTCACGGGCGCCTCACTTCTCGCTCGGTCGTGACGTCATCGACCGTACTCACACGTCCCGCACAGGCGCCGCGGTGCCGTCGCGGGCTGGTGGGTCAGCGCGCCCATTCGCTGTACTCACGCACGGACGGGGTGACCACTCCGTCGACGCCGAGCCTGGCCAGCGCGCGCCACTGGGCCGGCGAGTCGGCATACCCGCCGACCACCAGGATCCCCTTGCGGTGCAGGCGCTTGACCCGCGACCTCGTCAGGCTCGACGCGGGCGCGTTGTAGCCCTCGACCATTCCCAACGAGGCCCTCACCTTGCGCCAGCCGCTGACGATGAGCTGGGTGTCGAGCTTCGGCGAGAGCCGGTGCACCCGCTCGAGCACGGTCAGTCGCAGCGACGAGATCGCGACCTGTCCGAAGACGGAGGAGTCCTTGAGCAGGTTGACGACCCCGCGGACCTGGTTGATCGACCAGTTGCTGCCCTTGAGCTCGATCATCAGCGAGGCGCCGTTGTGCTCGGCCCACCCCAGCAGCTCAGGCGCGGTGAGGATCGGCTGCCGACGTGTCCTCGCGACACTCCTTCAACAGGTCCCGCAGCGTCCACGAGCCGATCGGGCCGGTGCAGTCGGTGGTGCGGCCGACACCGCTGTCGTGGAGCACGACCAGTTTGTCGTCCTTGGTGCGCCGCAGGTCGGTCTCGATCGCCGTCGCGCCGTCAGACAGCGCGCGCCCGAACGCCGGCAGGGTGTTCTCGCCGAGCGTCCTGGTCGGGGCACCACGATGGGCAGTCAGGGTGAAGTCCGGGTCGGCGAAGGCGGGCCCGGACGTGAGGCCCGACGCGATGGTCAGCAGGGAGACGAGGGCAACCAGGCGGCGTACGAACACGGCAACATGATGCACTGCTCTACTTCACGCCTTCCGCGCGGCCTCGGCTGCCTTCGCCACCCACTTCGGTGTCTCGCCGTATCGCTGCGTCGTGATCAGCCGTCCCGCCGCCGAGTCCTCGATCAGCTGCACGAGCCGGCGCTCGCGGGTCTCCTCGCGCTTGGCCGAGACGACCCAGTTCTCGGCCACCCTGCGGTAGGACGGCGCCGCAGCATCCCAGAACGCCGCGGCCGCGGGGTTGGCGAGCAGGCGCGCACGCGGCTCGTCGGAGAGCTGACCGCCCGCCTCGTAGGCGTAGATCCCGCTCCGCTCGGGCTTCCTCCTGTCGTACGCCGCCAGGCCAGCTGGCCTCATCCGGCCCTCGGCGACCAGGCGCTCCACGTGCGCGATGTTGACGATGCTCCAGACGCTGCTCGACTTGCGTGGAGTCCAGCGCTGGCGCACGGCGTCCTCGTCGATGCGCTGGGAGACGCTGTCGATCCAGCCGAAGCAGAGCGCCTCCGGGACGGCGTCGTCGTAGGTCAGCCCGCGCTCGGGGACATGCACCTTGTAGAGCCCCATCCAGAGCTCGGTGGCGGTCTCGTGGTTGGCCTCGAGCCACTCACGGAACTCCTCGACCGAGGCGAAGAACAGCGCCGGCTTCTCCGGCGTGCCGCCGGGCGTGCCGACCATCAGGCCCCGCTGAAGTCCGTGATGTGGTCCGCGCGCGAGAGATTCACGCCGGCGAGCAGCCCGTGGACGGCGGCGACCGTCCTGACCACCTCGCTCACGTCGAACTTGTCGGCGTGCGTGAACAGCGCGTGCTCTCCGATTGCCGCGACCAGCACCGACCCGCGCACGAAGTCGAGCCGCACCGCGGTCTCGCGCAGGGACACGTCGAGGGCGCCGAGGATGGCGAGTGCTCGCAGCCCGACCTCGGGCACGGACTCGCGGACACCTTGTCCCGCCGAGTCGTTGTGCATCGCCCCCACGAGTCGGCTCTCGTCGGTGATGATCGCGGCCCAGTCGCTCGCGAGGTCGATCGTGACGCGGCGCAGGGCGCGGTCGATCGCGCGCTGCACGGTCATCCCCGACACCGGCACCATCTGGGGGCGCGCCAGCGGCTGAGCCTCGACCTCGGCCATGATGCTCACCTCTGACGAGACGCCCGCGACGCGGGCCATCATCGCCAGGGCGCTCAGCGTGCTGACGCGCTCGAGCTCACCCAGCTCGAGGAGCGCGCCGATCTGCCTTCCCATCCGGCAGACGTAGCGCAGGGTCTCGGCGAGGTGACCGTCGTCGCCGTCGTCGCCCTCGACCGTCCCGTCAGAGTGCACGTCGAAGCGGACGCGCTCGCGCGCGAGGTCTGGCTCGTTGTGGTCGCTCAACCCGCACTCCCGAATGGCATGTCGCTCGATCCCCGGCGGCTCGAACCTAGCAAGCAACGAGGCCGCAGGGGCCGTTTCCGCTCGTCAGGCCCCGGGCGACGGCGGCGACTACCCCTTCGTCGACCCCAGGGTCAGGCCCGAGACGAACTGCTTCTGGAGGGCGAAGAACACCACGAGCACCGGCAGGGCCACGATGATCGACCCGGCCGCGACGAGGTTGGTGTCGGTGAAGAACTCCCCACGCAGGTTGTTCAGGGCAGACGTCACCGGCAGCTTGTCGCCCTGCTGGATCAGCACGGTCGCCCAGAAGAACTCGTTGTAGACCCAGGTGACCTGCAGGGTGGCCAGGGCCGCGAGCGCGGGACGGACGAGCGGCATGGTGAGCTGCCAGTACTGGCGCCACACGCTTGCGCCGTCGAGCTCGGCCGACTCGTAGATCTCATAGGGCAGCGTCTTCATGTAGTTGCTCAGGACGAAGGTGCAGAACCCCATCTGGAAGGCCGTGTTGACGAGGATGAGCGCCCAGAAGCTGTTGAGCATCGAGCCCGAGTCGCTCATGAAGTAGGGCAGCGGGATCTCGCGGAACATCCGGAAGACCGGGATCAGCAGCGCCTGGGGCGGCAGCAGGTTGGCGGCCAGGAAGACGCCGAGCAGGGCGAGGTTGAAGCGGTAGCTGAAGCGGGCGAGCACGAAGGCGACCATCGAGGAGAGCCACAGCGTCAAGAGCACCGCGGGGACGGTGATGAGCATCGAGTTCTTCATGTGCAGCCCGAAGTTGCCCTGCGACCAGGCCTGCTCGTAGTTGCTGGTGGTCCAGCCGCCGAAGGAGAGGTAGCCGTTGGCCTGGGTGTACTCGTACTCACGGAAGGAGTTGATCAGCGCCCAGAGCAGCGGGAAGAGCCACATGAGCGCAAGCACAGCCACGATGACCGTGGCCACGGTCCCCCGGTGCTTGCTCAGGACACCTCCCTCCTTCCGGGTCGGGGGTGTTCGGTCGCGGGCGCCGACCCCGTCCTCGGGGGGCGT
>NZ_JANPEO010000015.1:0-1947 GCF_031422975.1 Nocardioides sp.
GAATCGTGCACGAGGACGGCATCCGCTGCGGCTACCACGGTTGGAAGTACGACTTCGACGGACAGTGCGTCGAGCAGCCAGCCGAGAACGACAACACCACGTTCCGCGAGAAGATCAAGGCCAAGGCCGGCTCCGCCCAGACGATGGGCGGGATGGTCTGGGTGTACGTCGGCCCCGCTCCGGTGCCCGAACTGCCACCGTTCGACGTCTACGTGCTCGACGGCATTCGCGAGGTCGGCACAGCGACGTTGCCGTGCAACTGGCTGCAGATCATGGAGAACTCCGTAGACCCGCACCACGTCGAGTGGCTTCACGGCGCCTACTTCCAGTTCCTGGGCGAGACACAGGGGTTCGAGGCACCCAAGTCCTTCCAGAAGAAACACATGAAGGTCGCGTTCGAGGAGTTCGAGTACGGCATCATCAAGCGCCGCGTGCTCGAGGGCCACAGCGAGGAGAACGACGACTGGGCCATCGGCCACCCACTGATGTTCCCCTACGGAATGCGCGTCGGCGGCCAGTGGATCGACCAGATGCAGATCCGGGTGCCGATCGACGACACCACGACCTGGAAACTCTTCTACACCCTCCACCACCCCGAGGGTGGGGAGTGGGAGAAGCAGGATCGGCCTGCGGTCTACGAGTTCCCGTTCCGCGACGAGAACGGCGAGTTCATCACTGACTACGTCGAGGGGCAGGACGTGATGGCGTGGGTCTCGCAGGGCCCGATCACTGACCGCTCGCAGGAACACCTCGGGCGCTCCGACCAGGGCGTCGCGATGCTCCGGAAGATGTTCAAGGAGGCAATGGCCGCGGTTGAGGACGGCGAGGACCCGCCGGGCGTCGTACGAGAGAAGCACGAGGTCATTCACCTGCCCTGCGAGAAGGACAAGTTCGGTGCCGGCACCGAGTTCGTCGACGCGTGGATCAACGGCGGGTCGATGCGCTATAGCCCGATCCGTGAAGAGCTGCTCGCTCTGCACCACGCCGCCGCAGATGCCCGCGAAAAGGCCGGGTCCGGTGCCTGATCTCAACGAGGAAGCGCGGCGCGCTGCCCACCACGGGCCGATGCCGGCGCTTCCTCCTGACCCCTACCGGCTGCCGCCACCGGGCGACTGGTTCGCCTCCGACGCCGCCCACCATCTCTTGGACAAGCCGAAGTTCTGTCCGGGGTGCTCCGCGTCCCTGGAGCGCGGCCTGATCACGGAGTGGTGGAGCAGTACGGACCGCGTATTCCTCACCTGGTGCGCGGAGTGCCATTGGACCGGCAACGTGGTGCTGTTCGACCGGGCCGTCATCGAGGAACCCGAGCACTGATGTCTGCAGCCCTTGTGCTCGACTTCGGCGGCCCGGTGCTGCTGACTCCCTTCGAGCTCGTCGCCAACCAGCCCGGGACACCCGCATACGCCCTGCTCCACCAGCGCGGTCCACTGGCCACGGCCGAGCAGCCGGACCCGGTCTGGGAGGACCTGCAGGCTGGGCGGATCACCGAACGCGCCTACTGGGATGCCCGGGCCGAGCAGTGGCACGAATCAGGCGGGCAGGAGCCCGACATTCGGGCCATGATCGCGCACCTCTACGACCCGCCACGACCTGAACTCGTACGCGAGCACGCTCGGATCTTGGTTCGGGACGCGCGTCAGGCCGGACTTCGGGTCGCCATCCTCACCAATGACCTGCGGGCGTTCCACAGCGAGGAATGGATCCAGAGGATCGAGATCGTGGGTGACATGGACGTGGTCGTCGACGGGTCCGTCGAGGGTCACCTCAAGCCCGCGCCCCGTCTCTACGAGCTGCTCGCGGAGCGGCTCGGCGTCACGTACGCCGACATGGTCTTCCTCGACGATCAGCGCACGAACATCCGCGGTGCCGAGGCACTGGGCATCGCCTCGGTGTGGTTCGACGTCACGGACCCGGATACGTCCTATGCCGAGGTGCGCAAGCTCCTCG
>NZ_JANPEO010000016.1:0-1692 GCF_031422975.1 Nocardioides sp.
CCCCAATATTGGCGAAACGATCACGCAACCCGCGGACGCGCCGACGACCCCCACAACCATGGTCGAGCCGTCCGGCTAGGGGCGGTGGGACTGGGGGAGCGCTGTGATGCCCGTCGCAAGTGTCGTCATCCCGGCGCACAACGAGGCGGCCACGATCGGTCGCAACCTCGCAGCTCTCCGTCAGGGCCTGGGAGGCGACGACCTCGAGGTGCTGGTCGTCTGCAACGGCTGCACGGATGAGACCGCCGCCGCCGCTCGGCAGGCGGATGCGCGGGCACGTGTGATCGAGATTCCCGAGCCGTCCAAGGTGGAGGCGGTCCGTGTCGGCAACGCCGCGTGCGACGTCTTCCCGCGTGTGCACCTCGATGCCGACATCGAGCTCTCCGGTGCGTCGATCCTGGCTCTCCTGGAGCCCCTGAACGCGGGCCGTGCGCTGGCGAGCGCCCCGGATCGGCAGGTGCCTCGGGACGGCTGCTCCCGATGGGTGTCGTGGTACTACGACGTCTGGGAGCAGTTGCCGCCCGTGCAATCGGGGCTGTTCGGCCGCGGCGTGGTTGCGGTCACGGCGCAAGCGCAGGAGCGGCTGTCCCGGCTGCCCGACCTGCTCAGTGACGACCTCGGCATGTCCGACTCCTTCACGGCGCAGGAGCGGGAGGTGGTGTCCGCCGCCGTGGCGATCGTGCACCCGCCCCGGACCCTCACCGACCTCGTTCGGCGACGCATCCGGATCGTGACCGGAAACGTCCAGGCCTCACGTGCCGGCGTACGACGCCCCTCGTCGCGGACCACGTGGGGGACGCTGGCCGGCCTGGCCGTGGCCCGGCCCGGACTCGCCATCCGCCTGCCGATCTTCCTGGCCGTCCACGTCGCTGCCGCGCTGGGGGCCCGCAAGGCCCTGCGCGCGGGGGACTTCACCACGTGGCAGCGCGACGAGAGCTCGCGGCGCCCAACGCCCTGACGCTGCCGCGCTCATCAATATTGGCGAATAGCCCCGCCATCCGCGAAACGTCGCGGTCCACCCGGCACACGATGCGCATCCACACCGGACTCGGTGTGGAACGTCTGCTCAGGGGGTTGGGTCGTGGCGACAGGGCATGTCGTGACGTCACCGGGGGTTGATCCGTCGGCCGACGTCGACGAGACGGCGGTCCTCGGTTCCGGGACGCGGGTCTGGCACCTGGCACAGGTGCGCGAAGACGCCGTGGTGGGGGAGTCCTGCATCATCGGCCGTGGCGCCTACATCGGCCCGGGTGTCCGCATCGGGGACCGGGTCAAGATCCAGAACCACGCGCTGGTCTACGAGCCCGCGCTCGTCGAGGACGGGGTCTTCATCGGCCCGGCCGCGGTGTTCACGAACGACTACTTCCCGCGGGCCGTCGAGCCGGACGGCCGCCCCAAGACCCACCACGACTGGCAGCCCGTCCCGGTGGTCGTGCGCGAGGGTGCCTCGATCGGCGCCCGTGCGGTGTGCGTCGCGCCGGTGACGGTGGGCCGCTGGGCGATGGTCGCGGCCGGCGCCGTCGTCACCCGCGACGTCCCCGACTTCGCGCTCGTCGCCGGAGTGCCGGCCCGCCGGATCGGGTGGGTCGGCCGCGCCGGCCTGCCGCTCACCCAGGGCAGGGACGGCCGCTGGCGGTGCCCGCGCTCGTCCGCCACATACATCGAGCGGGACGACCTGCTCGTCGAGGAGGA
>NZ_JANPEO010000017.1:0-1790 GCF_031422975.1 Nocardioides sp.
CGGAACGCGTCTCGGAAGTAGCCCGGGCCGCCGCCGACATCGAGGAGGGTGGCGCCCATCAGGTCGGCGTACTCCCCGACGTGTGCCGCCGAGTCCTGCGCCAAGGCGGTGTAGAAACGCGCCGGATCGGGCTGCTCGTAGCGGAACTCGTTGAAGAGAAACAGCGAACGACGCAGATCGGCCCGCCAGGCCCGTCCGGACCGGCGGGCCGGAGCTGATCGAGTCTGACGCGGCACGCGGAGACCTTACCCTCTGGTAGTAGCGTGTGCGGGCAATGTCTGACACCAGTGAGATCGCCGGCCGGCACGTCGCATTCTTCAGCTGGCGCGACACCCGCAACCCCGAGGGCGGCGGTGCGGAGCGCTACCTGGAGAAGATGGCCGAGGGCCTCGCAGAGCGCGGCGCGCAGGTGACCATCCTCTGCGCCGCCCACGCCGCCGCGCCGCCCGACGAGACCCTCGACGGCGTGCGCTACGTCCGCCGTGGCACCAAGCTGACGGTCTACCGCGAGGGCGTCTCGGCGCTGCTGCGGCGCGAGTTCGGCTCGGTCGACGTCGTCGTCGACGTCCAGAACGGGCTCCCCTTCTTCACCCGGGCCGCGACGCGCAAGCCGGTGGTGGTGCTCGTGCACCACGTGCACCGGGAGCAGTGGCCAGTGGTCTACCCGGGCGTGACCGGTCGGGTCGGCTGGTGGATCGAGCACGCGCTCGCGCCGCGGCTCTACCGCAGCTGCCAGTACGTCACCGTCTCGCGCGCCACCCGCAACGAGCTGCAGCAGCTCGGCGTCGATCGCGAGCGCATCGCCGTCGTCCACAACGGCACCGACCCGGTGATCCCGGTCGGCATCGGCAAGGCGACGTACCCGATGATCGCGGTCGTCGGTCGGCTGGTGCCGCACAAGCAGGTCGAGCACGCCATCGACGCTGCCCTCGCCCTGCGCGGCGAGCACCCGGACCTGCGCCTGCACGTCGTGGGCTCGGGCTGGTGGGAGGCGGAGCTGCATGCGTACGCCGCCGCGCGCGGTGCCGGCGACACAGTCGTGTTCGATGGTCAGGTCGACGAGCGCCGCAAGCACGAGATCTACGAGCAGGCGTGGCTGCTCGGCCTGCCGTCGCTCAAGGAGGGCTGGGGCCTGGTGATCGGCGAGGCGGGCATGCACCGCACCCCGGCCGTGGCCTACCGCTCGGCCGGTGGCACGCGCGAGTCGATCGCGCACGAGCGGTCGGGAGTCCTGGTCGATGACCCTGCCGAGTTCACGAGCACGCTCGGCCGACTGCTGGCCGACCACGCGGAGCGCGCCCGGCTCGGTGAGGGGGCGCTGGCCATGAGCCACGACTTCACCTGGCAGCACGCGCAGGAGTCATTCACGCATGTGGTGGCGAGCGCGCTACGGGGCGTGCGGATCGACAGTCAGGACCCGGACGAGGAATGACACAGACGGCACAACGGCGAGGCTGCCGGTGCCGCGATGTCGGTGGCGGATGTGACCGCCGCGATCACTCGGTCGTGACGCCGTAGTCGAACGCGGGGGCCTCGGCGTTGGCCGGGGACTTCGACGGCGCCGAGGTCTGCGAGGTGATGAGACCAAAGACGGACACCGAAGCGAGCAAGCCGCCAGCAACCAGGCTGACGATCGGTCCGATAAAGCCAGAGTTCATGAGTGAAGACCCTCCCTAAAGGTTCGCCGCGAAGCGTAACAGCCGAACGGCGCGATGGGCGCATCCTGTGACCACTTGTTACCGACGAGTCACCCGGCGCGCCGGCGCCACGCGCCCCACGCGCCGCCGACG
>NZ_JANPEO010000018.1:0-2551 GCF_031422975.1 Nocardioides sp.
GTCGGGGACCCGGTCGTCCTCGTCGCCAACGGCCCGGTCGCCGGCGCCCACGTAGTGGAGTACGCCTAAATGTCCAACCTTCTCAACCTCGAACGTGTGTCCAAGGCCTACGGCGTGCGCCCGCTGCTCACCGACGTCTCGCTCGGCGTCGGCGAGGGCGAGCGCATCGGCATCGTCGGCCGCAACGGCGACGGCAAGACGACGCTGCTCGAGGTGATGACCGGCCTGGAGGAACCCGACACGGGGCGGGTCTCGATGTCGCGGGGGCTGCTGATCGGCTACCTGCACCAGGGCGACGAGCTCGTCGACACGCACACCGTGCGCGAGGCCGTCCTCGGTGGGCGCGCCGACCACGAGTGGCTCGCCGACTCGACCATGCGCGGCGTCGTCACCGAGCTGCTGGCCGGCGTCTCCCTCGACCGGCCTGTCCTCGGCCTCTCGGGTGGCGAGCGTCGCCGGTGCTCGCTGGCCGCCCTGCTGCTCGGTGAGCACGAGCTGATCGTGCTCGACGAGCCCACCAACCACCTCGACGTGGAGGCCGTCGCCTGGCTCGCGGGACACCTCGTCCAGCGGTCCTCGGCGCTGGTCGTCGTCACCCACGACCGCTGGTTCCTCGACGAGGTCTGCCAGACGACATGGGAGGTCCACGACGGCGTGGTCGACTCCTACGAGGGCGGCTACGCGTCGTTCGTGCTGGCCAAGGCGGAGCGGCAGCGCCAGGCCGGCGCGTCCGAGCAGCGCCGCCAGCAACTCGTCAAGAAGGAGCTCGCCTGGCTTCGTCGCGGCGCCCCCGCGCGGACGGCGAAGCCGAAGTTCCGGATCGAGGCGGCCAACCAGCTGATCGAGGACGTGCCGCCGCCGCGTGACCGGCTGGAGCTGCAGAAGTTCGCCGCCCAACGGCTCGGCAAGGACGTCATCGACATCGAGCACGTCGACCTGGCCCGCGGTGAGCGCCGGCTGCTGACGAACGCGACCTGGCGGCTCGGCCCGGGCGACCGGGTCGGCATCGTGGGCGTCAACGGTGCCGGCAAGACGTCGGTGCTCTCCTTGATCGCCGGCGGCCTGTTGCCCACCGCGGGCCGCGTCAAGCACGGCCGCACCATCGCGATGGAGCACCTCACCCAGGACATCGACGAGGTGGACCCCAACGGCCGGGTGCTGCCGACGATCGAGGCGATCGCGCGCGTGACGCGCACCGCCACCGGATCCGACATCACCGCGACCTCGATGCTCGAGCGCTTCGGCTTCACCGGCGACAAGCTCACGGCGCGTCTGGGCGACCTCTCCGGTGGCGAGCGCCGCCGCTTCCAGCTGCTCAAGCTGCTGCTCAACGAGCCCAACGTGCTGTTGCTCGACGAGCCCACCAACGACCTCGACATCGACACCCTCAACGTCCTCGAGGACTTCCTCGACGGCTGGCCGGGCACGCTGATCGTGGTCTCCCACGACCGCTACTTCCTCGAGCGGGTCACCGACTCGGTGTGGGCGCTGCTGGGCGACGGCCAGATCTCGATGCTGCCGCGCGGAGTCGACGAGTACCTCGAGCGGCGAGCCGCCGGCCTCGACTCGGTGGCGTCGCGCGCCATGACCGACGCGTCGACCGCCTCCGGCGGGACCGGGGCGGGGCCCGCGAAGGTCAAGTCGGGCTCGGCGGAGGAGCGGGACGCCCGCAAGGCCGTCTCCCGGATCGAGAAGCAGATCGCGCGTATCGACAAGCAGGAGAAGGCGCTCAACGACGAGCTGGCCGCGTCCCTGACCGACTTCGACCGGTTGGCCGACCTCGGCAAGCAGCTCAGCGCCGTGCAGGAGGAGAAGGAGAGTCTCGAGCACGAGTGGCTCGAGGCGTCCGAGCTCCTGCAGTAGGTCAGGCCTCGGACGTGCTGAACGGCACGAGCAGCGTGCGCAGCAGCGACGCCAGCGCGGTCTGATCGTCGACCGGCAGGGCGGCGATCAGTTCGGCCTCGGCCTCGAGCAGGGCACCGAAGGCCCCGTCGACGGTGGCCTTGCCCTCGGGCGTGAGGCGAACCAGCACGCCACGACGATCGCGGGGGTCGGGCAGTCGCTCGACCAGGCGGCGACCGGCGAGGCGGTCGACACGGTTGGTCATGGTGCCGCTGGTCACCAGGGTCTCGCGCAGCAGACGACCGGGAGAGAGCTCGTACGGCGCCCCCGCGCGCCGCAGCGCGGCCAGTACGTCGAACTCCCAGGACTCGACGGCGTGGGCCGTGAAGGCATCGCGGCGGGCCAGGTCGAGATGGCGGGCCAGCCTGCTGATGCGGCTGAACACCTCCAGGGGCCCGAGGTCGAGGTCGCTGCGCTCGCACGCCCAGGCCTCGACCAGGCTGTCCACTTCGTCGCGCATGGCGGCAGTCTGTCAGACCGATCGAGAATCTTGACATCGAGACATATGCCCGCGCCCGCGGTAACGGGAGCCGCACCGTGCCTGCCCCCTCGCGCTACCGAACAGTCGGGTGGGGCAATCGCGCCGGAGGCAGCCGTACCGTTCGGTAGCGTCGACGGTCAGTTGTCGGCCGGCCCGGGCCTGGTCGTC
>NZ_JANPEO010000019.1:0-1749 GCF_031422975.1 Nocardioides sp.
CTCCTCGACCCCTACGCCAAGGCGACCAGCGGCGAGATCGAGTGGGACCAGTCGCTGTTCTCCTACAACTTCGGCGAGGAGGACAGCAAGAACGACGACGACTCGGCCGCGCACATGACCCACGGCGTGGTCATCAACCCGTTCTTCGACTGGGAGGGCGACCGCCGCCTCAACATCCCCTACAACGAGTCGTTCATCTACGAGGCCCACGTGAAGGGCCTGACCCAGCTGCACCCCGACATCCCGGAGGAGGAGCGCGGGACCTACGCCGGACTCGCGCACCCGGCCGTCACCGAGCACCTGTGCAAGCTCGGCGTCACCGCCATCGAGCTGATGCCGGTCCACCAGTTCGTCCAGGACAGCACCCTGCTCGACCAGGGGCTGCGCAACTACTGGGGCTACAACACCCTCGGCTTCTTCGCGCCGCACGCCGACTACGCCGCCAACGGTGAGCACGGCCAGCAGGTGCAGGAGTTCAAGTCGATGGTCAAGGCGATGCACGCGGCCGGCATCGAGGTCATCCTCGACGTGGTCTACAACCACACGGCCGAGGGAAACCACCTCGGGCCGACGTTGAGCTTCAAGGGCATCGACAACCCTGCGTACTACCGCCTCGTCGAGGACGGCAAGCAGCACTACATGGACTACACCGGCACCGGCAACAGCCTCAACGTGCGGCACCCGCACTCGGTTCAGCTGATCATGGACTCCTTGCGCTACTGGGTCACCGAGATGCACGTCGACGGCTTCCGGTTCGACCTCGCGGCCACGCTCGCCCGTGAGTTCTTCGACGTCGACAAGCTCTCCACCTTCTTCGAGATGGTGCAGCAGGACCCGGTGGTCAGCCAGGTCAAGCTGATCGCGGAGCCGTGGGACATCGGGCCCGGCGGCTACCAGGTCGGCGGCTTCCCGCCCCAGTGGACCGAGTGGAACGGTGACTACCGCGACACGGTGCGCGACTTCTGGCGTGGCGAGCCCTCGCTGGGCGACTTCGCCTCACGACTCTCCGGCTCCTCCGACCTCTACGAGCACTCGGGTCGCCGGCCGTTCGCGAGCATCAACTTCGTCACCGCACACGACGGCTTCACGCTGCGCGACCTCGTGTCCTACAACGAGAAGCACAACGACGCCAACGGCGAGGACAACAACGACGGCGAGAGCCACAACCGCTCCTGGAACCATGGGGTGGAAGGCCCGACCGACGACCCGGAGATCCTGGAGTCGCGGGCCCGCGAGCAGCGAAACTTCATCGCCACGCTGCTGCTCAGCCAGGGCGTGCCGATGCTGCTGCACGGCGACGAGATGAGCCGGACCCAGAACGGCAACAACAACACCTACGCCCAGGACTCCGAGATCGCCTGGGTGCACTGGGACCGCGCCGACAAGCCGCTGATCGAGTTCACGGCTGCCGTGGCCAAGCTGCGCGCCAGCCACCCGACGTTCCACCGCAAGCGGTTCTTCACAGGCAAGACCGTGCGCACCGGCGACTCCGCCACGGGAGGGGAGCGGCTCAACGACATCGTCTGGCTGGCCCTCGACGGCCAGCCGATGCAGGACGACAGCTGGGAGGGTTCGAAGGCGATCGGGATGTACCTCAACGGCGACGGCATCGCCGGCAAGGACGCCCGCGGCGGCACCATCACCGACGACCACTTCCTGCTCTACTTCAACGCCGACGGACCGGCCGAGGTGACGCTGCCTCCCGACGAGTACGCCGCCGCGTGGGACGTCGTCATCGACACCGGTGGC
>NZ_JANPEO010000020.1:0-1765 GCF_031422975.1 Nocardioides sp.
GTACGCCACACCTGTTCATGGCCGGAAGAATCACACCAGGCAACTCTGGGGACAACCCTTGTTGTGTATATGACAACGCGATATCGTCAGGTTGTGACATCAATCTCCGACGCGGGCCGCCGCCCCTCAGCGCGCCGCAACTCTTCCGGCCTGTCACGGGACGTGGAGTTGCTCGACGTCCTCGCCAGTCCGGAGTCCCAGCGAGCCGGCGGCCTGCGGGTGCTGCGCATCGCCGAGCTGCTCGACCGTGACAAAGCAGTCGTGTCGCGCGCCCTCGCGACCCTTGCCGACGCCGGCATCGTGGACCGCGACCCGAAGCTGCTGACCTATCGCCTGGGACCGCGCCTCTACGCCCTGGCCGCTCGCACGACCGAGGCGACGCTGGCCCACGGGGCGCGACCCGTGCTGCGGCAGATGGTCCAAGCGGTTCGAGAGACCACCCACCTGTGCGTCCTGCGCGGGGGCAACGTCTTGACCCTACTCAGTGAGCTCAGCCCTCAGGAAGTCGGGACCACGGGCTGGGCAGGGACCACCACGGCTGCCTGGCGGACCCCCTCCGGTCGCGTCCTCATCAGCGATTGGGACCGGCCGAGCGTAGACGCGTGGTACGCCGAGCACGGGCGCGACGCCGCGCTCGTCGACCCCGGAGAGGCCCGGTGGCTGAGGCCGTTCCCGGTCTTGGCTGAGCCCCCTGCCCACAAGGTCGTGGTCCGCAACCTCCAGAGCCTCCACACCGAGTTGGCCCGTATCCGGGCTCGCGGCTATGCGGTTCTCGACGAGGAACTCGAGGAAGGTGTGGTCGGCGCCTCCGCGCCGGTGTGGGACGCCACCGGCTCGATCATCGCTGCCATCAACGTGAGCGCACCACGAGCACGCATGGGCGGCCGCCTCGACGACCTGGGTAGCTATGTCGCGCGCTGCGCCACCGCCCTGTCAGAGTCAGTGGGCCGTGAGCCATGAGCCTGCAACCGGCACCGACTCAGGCTGAAACCGCCAAACCGGTGTCGGGAGAGAACTCAACCCACCGGAGTCGGTCGCCAACAGAGGGAACGAGATGGCTGACCGCGACGTTCCGGTCCGGGTGGCAGTGGGTGGCAGTGGGTGGCAGTGGGTGGCAGTGGGTGGCTCTACCCGACTCACCGGACCCGATGGCCCTTACCCCGGGATCGACACAGAGTGACCGCGACTTCTGCTTCGTGGGGCGTTCGCTTTAGCTGGCGAGTCCAGATTGGTAGGCCAGGACCACCGCTTGCACCCGGTCGCGAACGCCGAGCTTGCTCAGCAACCTGGCGACGTGGGTCTTGACGGTACCTTCGGCGATGAACAGCTCGGCGGCGATCTCCGCGTTGGACAGGCCGCGGGCCAGTAGCCGCAGCACCTCGAGCTCACGCTCGGTCAGGGCCTGCACGGTCGATGGTGTGACGCGGGGCCCGCGGCGGGCGAACTCGGTGATCAGGCGTTTCGTGACGGACGGAGCCAGCAGGGCGTCACCAGCTGCTGCCGCGCGCACGGCGGCGACCAATTGGTGTGCGGGTGCGTCCTTGAGGAGGAAGCCGCTGGCGCCGGCTCGAAGCGCCT
This sequence comes from Nocardioides sp., assembly GCF_031422975.1. GTDB lineage: Bacteria > Actinomycetota > Actinomycetes > Propionibacteriales > Nocardioidaceae > Nocardioides. The sequence continues at coordinate 1,579 of NZ_JANPEO010000020.1, forward strand.
CGTAGACGTATTCGCTGAGCCCGAAGGTGGTGAGGATGAGCACTCGCGTTGCCGTCTTGCCATCGCCGATCCGTCTCGTCGCTTCGAGTCCGTCGACGCCGGGCATGCGGATGTCCATCAGCACGACGTCCGGCTGGAGGCGCCGCACAGCTTCGACCGCTTCGAGCCCGTCGGCCACTTCAGCGAC
>NZ_JANPEO010000021.1:0-3493 GCF_031422975.1 Nocardioides sp.
CATCGGCTTCGATCGGGTCGGGGACGGCCAGCGACCAGGCCTGAAGGACCGGGGCTTCACGGTGACTCGAGCGTCAAGGTCACCGGTCCGTCGTTGACCGACGCCACACCTGCATGTCTGCCCCGAACACACCGCGCGCCACGCTGGTGCCCAGCCGCTCGAGCTCGACGCACCCTGCGGCGTACGCCGGCTCGCCGACCTCACGCGGGGCGGCGGCGTGCCAGGTGGGTCTCCGGCCCTTGCGAGCGTCGCCGTACAACGTGAACTGGCTGACCACGAGGACGGGCGCGTCGACGTCGCTGGCGGACTGCTCGTCGCGGAGGATCCGCAGGTCGCGGATCTTGCGGGCCATCCAGGCGACGTCGGGCGCGGAGTCGGTGTGGGTGACGCCGAGATAGACGAGCAGGCCGGGTCTCGCAATCGCATCGACGACCTCGCCGTCGACCGTCACGCTGGCGCTCAGGACACGCTGGATGACCGCACGCAGGATCGTGACCCTAGGCCGCGAGTTGGACATCACACCGCGCGAGGTCTTCGATGTGGCCATGACGACTTCTCAGGACCTGGCGAGCGCGACGGCGCGACACATCGAGGCGACCGAGACCTACGCGGCTCACAACTACCACCCGCTGCCCGTGGTGCTCGCCGAAGGCGACGGTGCCTGGGTGATCGACGTGGACGGCAAGCGCTATCTCGACTGCCTCGCGGGCTACTCCGCGCTCAACTTCGGCCACGGCAACGAACGCCTGGTGGCCGCGGCCATGGCACAGCTGCCGCGCCTGACCCTGACCAGTCGGGCGTTCTACAACGACCGGCTCGGGGACTTCGCCCGGGCTCTCACCCGGCTCACCGGCAAGGACATGATGCTCCCGATGAACTCGGGCGCCGAGGCCGTCGAGACCGCGATCAAGGTCGCCCGCAAATGGGGCTACGAGGTCAAGGGCGTCCCGGCCGGCACCGCCACGATCATCACCATGCGCGGCAACTTCCACGGGCGCACCACCACCATCGTGAGCTTCTCCGACGACTCCGTCGCCACCAGCGGGTACGCACCCTTCACCGGCGGTTTCCGGTCCGTCCCGTACGGCGACGTGGCGGCCATCGCCGACGCGATCGACGACTCCACGGTGGGCGTGCTCTTCGAGCCCGTGCAGGGCGAGGGTGGCGTGGTGCTCCCGCCCGACGGGTTCCTGCGTGACCTGCGCACCCTGTGCACCGAGCGTGGCATCTTGATGATGGCCGACGAGATCCAGTCGGGCCTGGCGCGCACCGGTGAGACCTTTGCCTGCGACCACGAGTCGGTCGTGCCCGACATCTACATCCTCGGCAAGGCCCTCGGCGGTGGGCTCTACCCGGTGTCCGCCGTCGCCGCCGACCGCGACGTGCTCGGTGTGATCACGCCCGGCAGCCACGGCTCGACGTTCGGCGGCAACCCGCTGGCCGCGGCGATCGGCAGCGAGGTGATCGCGATGCTCGAGGAGGGCACCTTCCAGCAGCGCTCGCGCGAGATCGGTGCCCGGCTCGAGGCCGGACTGACCGCCCTGATCGGCAAGGGTCTGGTCGGGGTGCGGGTCCGCGGCGCATGGGCGGGTGTCGACGTCGACCCCGCCCTGATGAGCGGCCGCGAGGTCAGCGAGGCGCTCATGGAGCGAGGCGTGCTGGCCAAGGACACCCACGGCTCCACCGTGCGGTTCGCCCCGCCGCTGGTGGCGAGCGACGAGGACATCGACGTACTGCTGTCTGCGCTTGCCGACGCCCTGTCCCACCGCGCCTGACGGGGGTCGTCCGGCCGGGACTCAAGGGTGACGAGCCGGAGGTGGCTAGAGGGTCCAGACCCGGACCCAGTCGACCTGCGTCTCCTCGTCGATGTTCTCCGGGGTGACGTCCTTCAGCTCGTAGTCCGAGGTGTTGGAGCTGAGGACGAGCCACTGGGGCGTCGTCGAGATGGCCCGGTCCTCGCGGTAGAACTCGTGGCCGTCGACGCGGAACACGTATTCGGTCGGGGTCCAGGCCACGGAGAAGACGTGGAAGGAGTCCCACCAGGTGTCCCCGGGCGGCTTCATGGCCGCCATGGCCTGCCAGAACTGCCCGAGGGTGACGCCGGTGTTGTCGGCGGCGTAGTAGTGGAGGAAGGAGCCGATCCGGTCCTTGGTGCCACCGTTGTCCCCGAAGAACTCCACCGCGTCGATCTCGGTTCCCCTGGCCGGATCGCCGGGAACCTTGAAGCCCACCTGGATCCAGAATCCCGAGTGGCGACCGCTGGCACGCGCGAACTTGATGCGCGCCGCCGCGATGCCGTGGGTGAAGCGGAAGGTTTCGCGGGTCGCCAGCTGCGACTGGTAGAGGTAGGGGCCCGACTTGGTGCCTTCCGCTGTCTCGTAGCGGCATTCCTGGCCGGCCAGCGTCGGGTCGTAGCCGATGCCCATCCGGAGCACGCCCTCACCCACCGAGTGCTGCGAGGGGTGTGCGATCGCGCAGGTGCGCTGGCTGCCGGGATAGCCGCGCGGCAGGACGAAGTCGCGCCACCGCGGGTCCATGGTGGGGGCGTCGAAGGTGTCCTCGAACAGGAGCGCCTTCGCCACGGCGCTTGCCCGGTTGGTCCTGACCGAGGCCAGTCCGTGGAAGGGCTGGGCGGTGGCTCGATAGGTCGCCGCCGGCGGCACGTTGAAGACCGCGAACCCTGCGGCATCCTCGAGCAGGGACGCGTGCGGGACCCACTCGCCCTTCTCGTCGAGCCGCTCCAGCAGCACGCGCCGTCCGGGCGCCGGAGGGTCGAACCAGGCTGACACCACGGAGTCGTTGCGTGGGGCCTCGGGCGCCGGTCCCTGCTGGTTGACGGCCGGCATGGCCGAGAGCCGTCCCTGCGGTGGACGGACCTTGATCAGGAGGGTCTTGGTCGTGGTCTCGGGGATGACGCGCAGCGTGCGCGGCCCCCCGGCCTCTCGGGGAACGCGGGTGGCATGCGCGGGGAGGCGCCCGCGCAGCCGCGCGGTCGAGGAGAGCGCAACGTCCTCGAACGTGAACCTGCCGCGCCGGTCGGTGGTGGTGGTGGTGAAGGAGCGCCACGTCCCGCGGCGGACCTTCTGCTGCAGCTTCACCTCTCGCTTGACCCGCTTGGTGGACACGTGGCCGGACAGGTCGAAGGGCACGTCCTGGGCCACGGTCGTCTTCGGCGGGACGAGCCGCGAGTAGCCCGTCCTGGGCTCCTCACGCTGCGAGGGTGAGCCGCTGGCGGTGCTCGAGGCGGTGCTCGAGGCGGTGGGTGCGGTCAAGGCGGCACACAGCAACAGCGCAACCGCGCTACTCAGGGCGCGAAGCATGGACAGAGTTCCCCCGGATCAATGGACGTGTGCCCACTCAGGATACGTCGAGCAGTGCAGGCGGGGGGACCTAACGCGCGGCTCGATGACCGCTCGCCCGGGGCGGACCCTAGGGTGCTGCCATGGCCGAACCACTGCTGATCACCGTAGCCCCCACCGGCGCCGAGACCACG
>NZ_JANPEO010000022.1:0-14625 GCF_031422975.1 Nocardioides sp.
CCGTTGGTTCTTTCGCCCCCGCCGCGGCCTTGTTCACCAAGGTCACGTGTGGGTGGGGCCCCGGCGGGGGCGCTTCGGCCTCGCCCGGCGCCGGCGCGCAGGTCGACCCGCACGCGGAGGACATCAGTGGTATCGACAACCTGCTCGAGGAGGGCGGCCCGCTCGAGCCCCAGGACGTGGCCGAGGTCGAGGGCGAGCTCGACGGGCAGGCCGGCCCCTCGGTCGAGGACCGGCTCGTCGAGCGGACAGCCGACCTGCAGCGACTGCAGGCCGAGTTCCTCAACTACAAGCGCCGGGTCGATCGTGACCGTGCCCTGATCGCCGACAACGCGACGTACAAGGTGCTCCAGCCGATCGTCGAGGTGCTCGACACCATCGACCGGGCCCGCGAGCACGGCGAGCTCGAGGGTGGGTTCAAGGCCGTCGCCGAGCAGCTCGAGCGGATCGTTGCCGGACTCGGGCTGAGCCGCTTCGGGGAGCCGGGCGACGCCTTCGACCCGACCGTCCACGAGGCGCTGAGCCACCTCGGCGAGGACGCCGGGGTCGAGGTGCCCACCGCCAAGGTCGTGGCGAAGGCGGGCTACAAGATCAACGACCGGGTCGTGCGAGCCGCACAGGTGCTCGTGGTCGACCCGGTGGACGACTGAGGGCTGATGGCCATCGACGGACACCGCGAGAGGGGGTGCGTGCATGAGTGAGCAGGACCGGTTCCAAGAGGGCTTCAAGAACGACTGGGCGACCAAGGACTTCTACGCCGTGATCGGGGTCGCCAAGGACGCCGACGCGGCCGCCATCAAGAAGGCCTATCGCAAGCTCGCCCGCGCCAACCACCCCGACTCCAACCCCGGCGACACGGTGAAGCACGACCTCTTCAAGAAGATCGCCGAGGCCTACGACGTCATCGGCGACGTCGAGAAGCGCAAGAATTACGACGAGTTCCGCAGGCTGCAGTCCAGTGGCGGCTTCGGCGGCGGCTTCGGCGGCACTCCCCGTGGCGGCGGCGGGGTCGGCTTCGACATCAACGACCTGCTCCGCGACCAGGGTGGCGGTGCCGGCTTCGGGGACATGTTCGGCGACCTCTTCGGCGGCGGTGCGCAGCGCGCGCGCCGGGCACCGCGCCCGACCAGGGGCAACGACCTGGAGGCGAGCACGAAGCTTGCCTTCGAGGATGCGCTCAACGGGACCACGATCTCGTTGCGGCTGACCTCGGATGCGCCCTGCCCGACGTGCGCCGGCACGGGTGGCAAACCCGGCACCCGGCCGCACATCTGTCCCGCCTGCGAGGGCGCCGGGTTCGTCGTCGCCAGCAGCGGAGGCGGGTTCTTGATGAACGAGACCTGCCCCGCCTGCGGTGGCCGGCAGCTCGTGTACGACGAGCCGTGCCCCACCTGCCACGGCTCCGGCCACGGCCCGTCGACCCGCACGATCCAGGCCCGCATCCCGGCCGGGGTCAAGGACGGCCAGAAGATCCGGCTGCGCGGCAAGGGCGGCAAGGGGGAGAACGGCGGAGCGGCGGGCGACCTGATCGTCACCGTGCGTGTCGGCTCGCATGCGGTGTTCGGCCGAAGCGGCGACAACCTCACCCTCGACGTCCCGGTCTCGTTCGACGAGGCGGCCCTGGGTGCGGAGATCAAGATCCCCACCCTGGGTGGAGCCCCGGTCACCTTGAAGATCCCGGCGGGCACCCCCAACGGCCGTACGTTCCGCGTGCGTGGCAAGGGCGTGCCCAAGAAGGACGGCACCACCGGCGATCTGCTCGCGACCCTCGAGGTGCAGGTGCCGGCGACGCTCGGCGACACGGCGCGCGAAGCGCTCGAGGCCTACCGCGCTGCCACCGGACCGTCGTCACTGCGCGCCAAGCTCCTGACGGACGCGACGTGATGAGCGGCTTCGGTGGCCCGGCGCCGGATGCGGCGGTCTACGTCATCAGCGTGGCCGCCGAGCTGACCGGGCTGCATCCGCAGACGCTGCGCGCCTACGAGCGGATGGGTCTGCTGACGCCGGGACGCACCGCCGGGGGCGGCCGGCGCTACTCGCACCACGATCTCGAGCTGTTGCGCGAGATCGCCGACCTCACCGCGCACGGCATCGGCATCGAGGGTGTGCGCCGCATCCTCGAGCTCGACAACCAGGTGACTGCGCTGCGTCATCGCAACGAGGACCTTCAGGCCGAGCTCGTGGCCACCCGGGCGGCGCTGCGTCAGGCCCGCGCGGCCGCGGGCGCCGTACGCCCCAACACGCTGCCGATCCTGCGCCACTCGGTCGCCGGCCAGTCGGTCGTGGTCTGGCGTCCGAACTGACCTCAGCTCCGCAGCACAGCCCGCTGGGCGATGGTGAGGAAGAGCGCGGCTGACAGGTCCGCTCCCCGGGCGTCGGCCCCGCGCAGGTCCGCGCCGAGGAGGTCGGCGTCGGTGAGGTCGCACTCACGCAGGTCGACACCGAGGAGGACCGCGCCGCGCAGCGCCGCCCCGCGCAGGTCGAGCCGGCGCAGGTCGCGCCCCGCGAGGTCCTGACCGGCCAGGTCGAGGGCGTCCGGCCAGCGCGAGCGGGCGATACGGCTCGCCTCCGCCAGGACGGCTCCCACCTCGCGCCGCAGCTCGTCGATGTCCTGTGCGAGCAGCTCGTCCGCAGTCGCACCGATCAGGGCGACGAGGCGTTCGACCCACGGTTCCGCGTCGCTGGCTCCGCGGCGATCGGCCTCATCGAGCAGCGCGAGCATCTCGTGCAGCTGGCGCATCACCGAGAGTACGGCCGCCATCTCGCCGAGGTTGCCGCCCTCGCGCCAGGAGACCCCGGCGTAGGTCACCTGCGAGACCTGCTGGCCGGCGCCGAAGCAGTCGAAGGCGACGCAGCCGGACCAGCCGTCCTCGGTCAGGGTCGCGTGGATGCTGCACCTGTCGTCCACGTCGAGGTTGTGGCACGCCCGCCCGCCCGGCTTGGTCTCGGGGAAGCTCTCACCCTTCGAGAAGGGCAGCAGCACACAGCACAGCGCGAAGCACTGCGAGCAGTCGGCCTGCAGGACGGGAAGGCTCATCCCGTCGCCCGATCGGCGAGGAAGGCGTCGACCTCGGCCCTGGTCGGCGCGGTGGCCGGACCGCGTCGTGTCACCTTGATCGCGGCGGCCGCGTTGGCGCGGCGACAGCCCTCGACCCACGACGCGCCCGCGGCGACCTCGGCCAGCAGCGCGCCGGTGTGGGTGTCGCCGGCGCCGTTGGTGTCGACCGGTGTCTGCGGGAAGCCGCGCACCACGACGGTGTCGCCCCCGGCCAAGACCGCGCAGCCGGCCGCGCCGTCGCGGACGATCGTGACGGCGTCACCGCGGAGCAGGGGGGCGATCGCCGCAGTGACCTCCGCGAGCCCGTCGGCGGCGGGAGTGAGGTCGAGGGCGACCAACAGGTCGGCGGCCTCCTCCTCGTTGCTCGACCAGACGTCGGTGTGGGTGAGCATCTCGGCCCGCACGGAGGGGGACAGGCCGGCGAAGGCAGAGCCCGGGTCGAGGACCACGACGACGCCCTCGTCGAGAGTGCCCAGCCAGGCCAGCAGCGGTTCGCCCGTCTGTGCGAGCGCGAGTGAGAAGCCGGTCACGCAGACGAGGTCGCCGGGCCGGGGGGCCGACGTCTCGAGCGATTCGACGGTGATCTCCCGCTCGGCACCCAACGTCGTCACGAAGGTGCGCTCTGCGGTGGGTTCAATCAGGACGACACAGATGCCGGTGTCGTGTTCGGCGACGGGGGGCGCGCTCACGGCGATGCCCTCCTCGGCCAAGGCATGGCGGACCAGGTCGCCGTGCGGACCGGTGCCGTGGGCCCCGGCGTGCACGCAGTCGGCCCCGAACCTGGCGGCGGCGACGAGCACGGTCACGGCTCCGCCGGCATAGTCGGTGACCGACGTGGCCATCACGTTCTGTCCCCGGGCCGGCAGGTCCGGCACCTCGATCACCACATCGACGAGGGCCTGACCGGTGTGGATCACCCGCGTCACCCCAGCACCTCGGCGGTTGTCGCGATGGTGATCTGCGGCGGGTAGAGCGCCATCACGTCCAGCGCCGCCCGGTGGTTCTCCGGGGTCGAGCCGGCACAGGCGTCGGACACGATCGTCACGGTGGCCCCGGCGTCGGCGGCGGCGAGGGCCGTGGAGATGACGCAGCAGTCGGTCGAGACTCCGGCTAGCACCAACCGCGGGGTGGGGCCGGTGGTCGCGGCCAGGTCCGGGCCCCACTTGCCGAAGGTCGGTGCGGTGACGACGGTGTGGGCCAGGTCAACCAGTTCGTCGACGACGTCGAAGAGCCGGTCGTCGGCCGGCACGTCCGCGAACGGCCACGCCCGGAGGTAGGCCGCCCAGCTCCCGTGCGCGGGACGGGGGGCCACCCAGCGGGTGACCACGGTGCGGTCTGGGGCGGCGCCGGCGAGGCGGCGTACGGGCTCGAGGATGTCGCCGAACATCGGCGAACCCCAGGGGCTCTCGGGCGCGGCGAAGATGCGTTGGGGGTCGATCACGACCAGCCAGGCGTCGGGATGCATGTGTCCACGATGTCAGCAATGTCCCGGTGGCGGTGACGGGAGGCGCCTGGTGGCGCGGTGGCCCCCCTGCTCACCCCAGGTGCTTGCGGTCCGTCGCGGAGACCCGGGTGGTCCGACCCAGGTCGGCGCGCCGGCCAGCAGCCTGACCGTCGGCGACGCCACCCCCGGACAGGTAGCGCGGGCGGGCCGTGCGAAGCGTCGGGTAGGTCGTGGCGGCAGAGCGCTCGGCCAGCGTCGCGCGGTCGGCCAGGACGAGGGCGGCAGTGGTGCCCGCTGCGGCGAAGTCCTGCTCCGAGTCGCGCGCCGCCGCACTCTCCGCCTCCTCGAGGCGGCGTCCGATCGCCGAAGCGAAGCCGAGCCACCAGGTGCGGCGGTAGGCCGCCGGGTGGTCGCCGGGCGGGACTCCTCGGCGGGTGAGCTCGCCGGCGCCCTGCACCATGAGACTGGTCAGCAGCATCTCGGCCAGCACCAGGTCGGTCGTGTGGCCGAAGAGATGCAGCGAGTGGGCGGTCTCGCGCGCCCCTCTCTGTCTGCGCAGGACCGCGCTGCACCGCAGGCCGCGGGCGACGGCGGCACCCAGCGTGGCCTTCTCCTGCGCGTACGGCGCCAGCAGCTCGACGGTGAGGTCGCCGACCACCTCGCGCCCCGGATCGCCGGCCGCGAGCAGGGCTGCGTCGACGCCGTGGCGCGCCATCAGCTCGGCGGCCTTGGCGTTGAACGCCTCCGCCTCGGCGGTGGTAGCGGCCGGATCCTCGGCCTGCGCGAGCAGCTTGCGGATCCTGGCCAGCTTGTCGTCGTACATCGCTCTCCCTTGCACCCCGGAGACGCACGATGGCACGACCCACCGACAACCCCGCGCGCACCCTCGGATCCGGACCGCAGGCGGCCGGCGGCAAACGTCCCAGAGTTGAGTGGAATCGACTCAACTTCTGGCGTGTTGACCCGGTGTGGGACCACAGTGGTCAGCACCTAACCATGGAGGAGACAGGCAATCGTGAGTCAGTTCGGTGCCGAGAAGTTCACCACCCGCAGTCGCGAGGTCATCGAGGCCGCGCAGCTGTCCGCCACCACCGCCGGCAACACGCAGACCGAGCCCATCCACCTGCTGGTCGCGCTGCTGCGCCAGGAGGACGGCACGGCTCGCAACCTGATCGCCAAGGCCGGCCTCGACGCGGCCGTCATCACGGCGCAGGCCGAGCAGGCGATGGGCTCGCTGCCCAAGGCGAGCGGCGCCACCGTCCAGCAGCCTGCGGCCAGTGCCGCGCTCACCCGCGTGCTCGCCAGCGGCCTCGACCTCGCGGGCAGCATGAAGGACGACTACGTCGCCACCGAGCACCTCTTCATCGCGCTCGCGACCGTCGAGTCGACGGCCCGCAAGATCCTCACGGACGCGGGTCTCACCGAGGCAGGGCTGCGGGAGGGGCTGACGGCCATCCGGGGCAACAGGCGCGTCACGAGCCAGGATGCGGAGTCGACGTACGAGAGCCTCGAGAAGTACTCCGTCGACCTCACCCAGGCTGCGCAGGAGGGTCGGCTCGACCCCGTCATCGGTCGCGACGCCGAGATCCGGCGGGTGATTCAGGTGTTGTCGCGGCGTACGAAGAACAACCCGGTGCTCATCGGTGAGCCCGGCGTGGGCAAGACCGCCGTCGTCGAGGGCCTCGCCCAACGTGTCGTCGACGGCGACGTGCCCGACTCGCTGAAGGGTCGGCGCCTGCTCAGTCTCGACCTGGCCGCGATGGTGGCCGGCGCGAAGTACCGCGGTGAGTTCGAGGAGCGGCTCAAGGCCGTGCTCGAGGAGATCAAGGAGGCCGGCGGCCAGATCATCACCTTCATCGACGAGCTGCACACGGTCGTCGGAGCGGGCGCCGGCGGCGACTCCGCCATGGACGCGGGCAACATGCTCAAGCCGATGCTGGCCCGGGGTGAGCTGCACATGATCGGCGCCACGACGCTCGACGAATACCGCGAGCGGATCGAGAAGGACCCCGCGCTGGAGCGTCGCTTCCAGCAGGTCTTCGTGGGCGAGCCCAGCGTCGAGGACACGATCCAGATCCTGCGCGGCATCCAGGAGAAGTACGAGGCGCACCACGGGGTGCGCATCACCGACGCCGCGCTCGTGGCGGCCGCGACCCTGAGCGACCGCTACATCACTGGCCGCCAGCTGCCCGACAAGGCGATCGACCTGATCGACGAGGCTTCGTCGCGCCTGCGGATGGAGCACGAGTCCAGCCCCGAGGAGATCGACCAGCTCCGGCGCCAGGTCGATCGGCTGAAGATGGAGGAGTTCGCGCTCGCCAAGGAGAGCGACGACGCCTCGGTCGAACGGCTGGCCGTGCTGCGTGCCGACCTCGCCGACCGCGAGGAGGAGCTGCGTGGCTTCGAGGCGCGCTGGGAGCGGGAGAAGTCCACGCTCGAGGGCGAGGGTGAGCTCCGCCGCCAGCTCGATGCGCTGCGGATCGAGGCGGACAAGCTGCTTCGCGACGGCGACCTCGCGGGCGCGAGCAAGATCAACTACGAGTCGATCCCGGCGCTGGAGAAGCAGATCGCCTCCGCCGAGACCTCCGAGGGGGAGGTCGTCGACAAGCTCGTCGGCGACGAGGTCGGTGCGGAGCAGATCGCCGACGTGGTCGAGGCCTGGACCGGCATCCCCACGGGTCGACTCCTGCAGGGCGAGACCGCCAAGCTGTTGGAGATGGAGTCGGTCATCGGCGCGCGACTGATCGGTCAGCGTGACGCCGTCACGGCGGTGTCCGACGCCGTACGCCGCTCGCGGGCCGGCATCGCCGACCCGAACCGGCCGACGGGGTCCTTCCTCTTCCTCGGCCCGACCGGCACCGGCAAGACCGAGCTCGCCAAGGCGCTGGCCGACTTCCTCTTCGACGACGAGCGGGCGATCGTCCGCATCGACATGAGCGAGTATTCGGAGAAGCACTCGGTCTCGCGCCTCGTCGGTGCCCCTCCCGGCTATGTCGGCTACGACGAGGGTGGGCAGCTCACCGAGGCGGTGCGGCGCCGGCCCTACAGCGTGGTCCTGCTGGACGAGGTGGAGAAGGCCCACCCGGAGGTCTTCGACATCCTGCTACAGGTGCTCGACGACGGTCGCCTCACCGACGGCCAGGGCCGCACGGTCGACTTCCGCAACACGATCCTGATCCTGACCAGCAATCTCGGCTCGCAGTTCCTCGTCGACCCGATGCTGAGCCCGGAGCAGAAGAAGGCGTCCGTGATGGGGGTCGTGCGGGCGTCCTTCAAGCCGGAGTTCCTCAACCGGCTCGACGAGATCGTCCTGTTCGACGCCCTGACCAAGGACGACCTCGCACGCATCGTGGACCTGCAGCTCGCGCTGCTCGAGCAACGGCTGGCGGTCCGCCGGATCACCATCCACGTCACCGACGCGGCTCGCGGCTGGCTGGCGGAGACCGGCTACGACCCCGCGTACGGCGCCCGGCCGCTGCGCCGCCTGATCCAGTCGGCGATCGGCGACTCGCTCGCGCGACTGCTGATCGGTGGCGAGGTCACCGACGGCGGCACCGTCACCGTCGATGTGGGCGAGGACGGTCTGCTGCTGACCTGACTGCTGACCTGACCCCCGACCGGGCGACCGGGCCCCTGACCGGGCGACCGGGCGATATCCATGGGCGCGATGGCTCGGAAACGGCTGGATCTCGAGCCATCCCGCCCATGGATATCCCGGTCAGTCGTCGTGGGGCGTACGCCGCAGCCAGCTCCCGGCGAAGAGCGCCCAGAGCACCAGCACGGGCTGGAAGAACAGCCGGATCAGTCGCGCGCGATCCGAGTCGAGCCCGAAGGCGTCCACGCCCTCGACGTACTGGGCGATGTTGCCCGGGAAGATCGCCACGAAGAATGCGGCGAGCAGCCCGCCGACGACCCGCCGGCGCTTCGGCAGGGCGACGAAGGCCGCGCCGAGGCCGATCTCGACGACGCCGGAGGCGAGCACGGTGAGGTCCTCGTCGAGCGGGAACCACCCGGGCACCTGGGCTCGGAACTCCTCGCGCTGGGTCGTCAGGTGCAGCACACCGGCGCCCACCATCGCGACGCCGAGCGCCAGTCGGGCAAGGGTCTGCGCTCGCGACGTCATGCGCTCACTGTAGGGGCAGCACCTTGCCCGGATTCAGCAGCCCGTCGGGGTCGATCGCACGCTTGATCGCACGCATCAGGTCCACCTCGACGTCGCTCTTGTACGCCGCAGCGGCGGCCGCCTTCCCGGAGCCGAGCCCGTGCTCGGCGCTGATGGAGCCGCCGAGCTCGACCGTGCAGTCGTGCACGATCGCGGACAGCGCCGCCGTGTGGGTCACGAAGTCGTCGCCGGACAGGTCGGCGGGCCTGCTCAGGTTGTAGTGCAGGTTCCCGTCGCCGACGTGGCCGAAGATGACGGGCCGGACCCCGGGGAGCGCGTGCTCCAGCGCCGGGGCGAGGCGATCCACCAACGAGGAGAGCGAGGTGATGGGCACCGACACGTCATGCTTGATCGTCGGGCCGAGCGACTCCTGCGCCTCCGAGACGCGTTCGCGCATCGCCCAGAGCCCGGCACGCTGGGCCGGGGAGCCGGCGACGGCCGCGTCGAGCACGAGACCCGCTCCGACAGCCGCGCCGAGCGCGCGTTCCAGGTCGTCGTCGACGGGCGCGCCCGAGGGGCCCGCGAGCTCGATCAGCCCGAACCACTCGGCGTCCGAGGCGAGCGGGTCCTGCAGGCCCTGGTCGACCACGAGGTCGAGGGCCGCTCGGGAGACCAGCTCCCAGGTGGTGAGTCGCTCGGCGGCATACTCGCGCAGGACGGGGAGCAGGGCGGCTGCCGCCGAGACGGAGGGGAGGGCCACCCAGGCGGTGGCCCGAGCCGGGGTTGCGGGATGCAGCACGAGCACGGCGCACGTCACGATGCCGAGGGTCCCCTCGGCGCCGATGAAGAGCTGCGTCAGGTCGTAGCCGGTGTTGTCCTTGCGCAGCGACCTCAGCCCGTCCCACACGCGCCCGTCGGGCAGCACGACCTCGAGGCCGAGGACGAGGTTGCGCATCATTCCGTAGCGCAGCACCGCGGTGCCGCCGGCGTTCGTGGCGATGTTGCCGCCGATCGTGCAGCTGCCCTCCGAGCCGAGGGACAGCGGGAACAGCCGGTCGACCGCCGTGGCCGCGGCCTGCACGTCCGCGAGCACCACGCCGGCCTCGACGGTGATCGTCCCGCCGGCCGCGTCGACGTCGCGGATCGACCGCATGCGCCCCAGCGACAGCACGATCTGCGTGCCGTCACCGGACGGGACCGCGCCGCCGCACATGCCCGTGTTGCCGCCCTGCGGCACGATCGCCACACCAGCGGCGTGGGCCAGGCGCGCCACGGCAGCGACCTCCGCCGTCGACGCCGGTCGGACGACAGCCAGGGGCGTGCCGCCGTAGGCGCCGCGCCAGTCCGTCGCGTACGCCGCAACGTCGGCTGCGTCCGTCAGCACGTGCTCGCCGCCGACGGCGTCGCGCAGGTCTGTCAGCAGGTCCGGCACAGGTTCCTCCTGGGAGCGGTCGGTCGAGCAGCACGGCGATGAGCCGGCGCCGTCACGAGGATGGTCTCGCGGTCAGCATCCTCCCCGGTCCGGTGGTGCGTGGAGTTCCGGATCGGGATTGCGCCGTCGTGGAAGTGGACGGCCTCGAGGCGCCCCGACAGGATGGCCGGATGAGCCAGCCCTGCGTCGTGCGCGTCGGCCCCCTGATGCCGTTCCTGGAGGATGCGCTCGAGCGCGAGTATGCCGCCCCGTCGCTCGCCGAGGTCGGCACGCAGACCGCTGGCCTCACGGTTGCGGTGGCGGGTGGCGGCACGATCATCGGAGCTGCCGAGATGGACGCGCTGCCCGGACTCAGGGCCGTTGCCAACTTCGGTGTCGGCTACGACAACGTCGACGTCGAGGAGGCGACCCGTCGCGGCATCGTCGTCTCGAACACGCCGGACGTGCTCACCGACGCCGTCGCCGACCTGACGGTCGTGTTGGTGCTCGACGTCCTGCGCCAGGTGAGCTCGGCCGATCGGTTCGTACGCCGCGGGGAGTGGGCCGCCGGCGGACGCTTCCCGCTCACCCGCGAGGTCCGCGGGACGGTCGTCGGCATCCTCGGACTGGGTCGGATCGGCGAGGCGGTGGCGCAGCGCCTCGAACCGTTCGGGGCGCGGATCGCGTATCACTCGCGCAGTCCCAAGCAGGTGCCGTGGGCGTTTCACGTGAGCCCGGTGGAGCTGGCCAGGGCCAGCGACGTGCTCGTCGTGCTGACCCCGGGAGGCGCCGACACGCACCACCTCGTCGACGCGTCGGTGATCGATGCGCTCGGGCCGGACGGGTTCCTCGTCAACGTCTCCCGCGGCTCGGTGGTCGACGAGACTGCGCTGGTCGCGGCGCTGGAGGAGGGCCGGCTGGCCGGCGCGGGACTGGACGTCTTCGCCGACGAGCCGCATGTGCCGACCGCCCTGCTCGGGCGCGATGACGTGGTCCTCCTGCCGCACGTCGGCAGCGCGACCGTGCAGACCCGCGAGGCGATGGCGACCCTGGTGCTCGACAACGTCGCCGCCTTCCTGGCGACAGGTCGCCTCGTCACGCCGGTGAGCTGACGCAGCGACTCGGCGCCAGGACCGGCTCCGCTGCCCGAGCGGTGCTCAGGCGGTGCTCACGCGGTGATGGCGTCCCCGTGCAGCTTGGCGTCGAGCAGGTGATCCCGACGTCGCGCCAGGTCAGTCACTGCCTCGAGGAACCGGGTGGTGCTGTCGCCGACCTGGATGTCGTCGAAGTAGAAGTGACGCATCGCGAGCCGATCCAGGTGGTGCTCGTCATGGTCGAGGCGGGTGGCCAGCAGCCCGGTCAGCTCCTCCAGCCTGGATTCGTCGATCACGTCGGCGCAGTGGCTCACCGGTACGTCGTTGCGGAAGCGATCCGCGTCCTGGTGGCGGTCGGTGATGAGGATCGGCTTGTCGGTGCACAGGTAGAGCCAGTCGAGGCCCACGGAGGACACGTCGGTCACCATCGCGTCGCAGTCGGGCATGACGGCGAGGATGTTGCCGGTCAGCACGGTCGTGTGGCCGGCGGACGGTTCGCGGGCGGCCGCCGCGTTCATCAGGGCCAGGATGGCGAGGTGGCCGGACCGGATGGCGGGCGCGAGGCTGGTGGTCACCTTCGGGTGCGGCTTGTACACGACACGCACGTCGGGGACGGCCAGGATGAGGCGCACGATCTCCGGGCCGATGGTGTCGATGGACGTGTAGTCGTTGTAGTCCGCGTCGCCCTCCCAGGTGGGGGCATACAGGACCGTACGTCGTGTGGTGGGCGCGAGCAGGGGAGCCGGGTGCAGGTCGAGCTGCGGCCGACCGATACGCACCAGACGGCTGGCGTCGAACTCCATCAGCCCGTCGAGGTGGCGCTGCACCGCGGCCTCGCCGGCCACGAAGACGCGGTCGTAGGCCTTGGCGTTGTTGCTCGCCATGCTCTGCTTGTCGCTCTCACCGTGGTTGATGTGCACGTGCAGCATCCGGGTGTCGACGAGCGACTGGAAGTTCAGTGGCGAGTTGTTGCAGTAGAGGACGACCTTCGCGTCGAGAGCTGCATACAGCTCGGTCAGCTCGGAGAACGTCGGGGCCAGGTGGAGCGACAGGCTCGTTCGCGTCGACAGCAGGGCGGCGACGTCGGCGTCTCGAACGACGATGCCCACCGGCTGCTGCGCGTGCAGGACCTCGAGGACCTCCAGCCACTGGATCAGCTGGTAGCTCCGCGTGGGGTCGTCTGCGTAGTACGCAAGGACGTGGACGTCGTTCACACCGAGATTCTAGTGGGCAACGCCTGTCGCGCGCCGCGATCGGCGGGGTCAGGATCTCGTGGGGTTCTGCCGTCCCGCTGCGCGAGGCCTCGACCTTGTGATGGGGTTGGCTTCGGCCGCGGGCATTCGGGTGCTCGTCGTGGCAAGGGGAGAGACGCGTGGAACACGTTGGTGACGAGCTTGAGACGCGCTCCAGCACCTGGTCGGACGACGGGACCAGGGCGTCGCTCAAGGTGCTGGCCGAGGGCGCGGCCGAGCTCGCCGGCTTCGGGGAGGCCGCCATCAGCGTGCGTCGCGGTGACGTCCTGGAGGTCGTCGCCACGGCCGGGCTGGGGGTCGTCGACATGATCGGCACGCAGCTGGCGGTCGAGGTGCTGGTCGCCGAGCTGGCCAAGGCGGACCACTGGGGAGTGCTCCGGTTCGTCCCGCACGAGCGGGTGGGCGCAGCGATCCTCGAGTCCAGCCATGTCTCGTCGGCGGAGATCGAGGTCGAGCCCGGCGCCTGGCACCCGGTGGACCTGCTCCTGGCTCCGCTGCTGGACGGCGACGGGGAGATCTGCGGACTGTTGTCGGTGGACTCGCCGGTCGACGGTCGCCGTCCCGAGCACCTCCAGCGTGCCGCGCTGAGCAGTTATGCCGGCGTCGCCCGCACGCAGGTGCTCCTGGCTCTCGAGCGGGAGGAGCTGCAGGCCAGGGTCCGCCTGTCCACCGAGGCCCGTGCGCTGGTCCGTCGCGCCCTCAGTGAGGACTCCCTGGACAAGGTGGTCGAGGCCAGCCGGACCGCTCTCGCCGAGTGCTTCGACGCGGCGGGAATGTGGCTCTCCGCCTTCGACACGGACGGCGCTGCGGCGACGACGTGGTGGTCCCACCACGGCTACGACCTGCCGATGTTCGCCGAGCTCGACGAGCTCGCGGTCAAGCTGGCACACAGCTACTGGCAGGACCAGTACGTCGCGCACCTCTCGCGCGAGCACATCGCGCACCCCGGGCTCACCGCCGACGAGGCCGGGCTCGTCCTCGACTTCTTCGAGAGCGTCCATGTCGCCTCGGTGCTCTTCGTGCCCCTGGGAGCCGGGTCCGAGTGCCTGGGCTACCTGGTCCTCACCCGGATCTCGGACTCGTCGCCGTGGACCGAGATGGAGTACGACGCCGCGCTCGACATCGGCCATGACCTCGGTCGCGCGATCGCGACCGCGCGGCAGCTGGAGCAGGAACGTACGCTGGTCGACCGCCTCCGCGAGCTGGACCGCTATCGCACCGAGCTGATGAACACCGTCGCCCACGAGCTGCGCAACCCGCTGGCCTCCGTGTCGGGCCACCTCGAGCTGATCGAGGAAGAGGATCTCAGCGACGACGTGCGCCGCTCGGTCGAGGCCGCGATCCGTGGGACCGGGCGTCTGTTGGCTGTGGTCGAGGACCTCCTGGCCATGGCGCACGTCTCCGACCCGGATGCCGTGTTCGACCCGGTCCCGGTGGACCTCCGGTCCGTCGTCGCGGCTGTCGTCGACGAGTGCGTCCACGCCGCCAGCGCGAGGTCGATCACGATCTCGACCGACGTGACCACCGATGACGCGATCGTCTCGGGACACCCGGACGAGCTGCACCGCCTTGTCGCGAATCTGGTGACCAACGCGGTCAAGTACTCCGACGAAGGCTCCCGCGTCGCCCTGGAGCTGGCGCGCGGAGAGCGGGACGTCGTGATCAGGGTGGTCGATCACGGGCTCGGGATCTCGGAGGAGGACCAGCTCGACCTCTTCAAGGAGTTCTTCCGCTCCAGCAACCCCGAGGCGCTCTCGCGCCCGGGCAGCGGGCTCGGCCTGGTCATCGTCGACCGCATCGTGCGCCGGCACGGCGGCGGCCTCGACGTCGAGTCGTCGCTGGGCCACGGCACGACCGTCACGGTCAGGCTCCCCGCTTCGTCCTAAGCTGTGATGCCCACCTCGGCGTACCCCTCGCGATAGCTCGGTCGGGTCGGCTCCCAGCCCGTGGCGCGGAGCCGCGCGTTGGACAGCCGCTTGCCGTGACCGTGCGCGGGGTCTGCTCGCTGCGGTGCCGCGACACCCAGGCGATCAGCGAGGAACCCGGCGACGTCGCCGAGCTGGGCGGGCTCGTCGTCGGTGCCGAGGTAGAGCCGCTCGGGCGGCTCCGGTCGCGTCAACAGATGGACGACCGCGGCCGCGGCGTCCTCGCGGTGGATGCGGTTGGTCCATCGGTGCGGGTCGTCGATCCGCCCCTCGCGCACCTGGTCGAGCAGTCGGGTGCTGTGGCCGCCGTACAACCCCGACAGCCGCAGCACGGTGCCGCC
>NZ_JANPEO010000023.1:0-1661 GCF_031422975.1 Nocardioides sp.
TCGTCGCCGTCGACGGCAGTGTCGTCGCGGTGATCGGGATGGCTGACGCGGTTCGCGAGACCTCCGCCGCCGCAGTCGCCGCGCTGCACGAGGCCGGCATCCGGGTGGTCATGCTCACCGGCGACAACCACGCGACCGCCGAGCGAATCGCCGAGGACCTTGGCATCGACACCGTGATCGCCGAGGTGCTCCCCGAGGACAAGGCCCGCCACGTCCAGCAACTTCAGGGCGAGGGACGAACCGTCGCCATGGTCGGCGACGGAGTCAACGACTCACCCTCCCTCGTGCAGGCCGACGTCGGCATCGCCGTCGGCGCCGGCACCGACGTCGCCATCGAGGCCGCCGACGTCGTCCTCATGCGGTCCGATCCCCTGGACGTCCCGGTGGCACTGATGATCGGGCGCGGCACGTTGCGCAAGATGCGGCAGAACCTCGGCTGGGCGGTCGGCTACAACGCGATCGCGTTGCCGATCGCGGCCGGCGTCTTCGAGCCCGCGTTCGGCCTGGTGCTGCGACCCGAGATTGCCGCGCTGTCCATGTCTGGGTCGAGCTTCCTGGTCGCCGTCAACGCGCTGATGCTCAAGCGGCTCTCCTTGCCCACGCCGGCCCGTCCGGAACCGGTCCAGGCCGACATCCTGCAACCGACGCCCTAGGTACCTCCCGGCACGCTGGCAGGGAGCGTTGCCGAACGGCGTGCCTCCTCCTCAGCAAGATCCTCAGCAAGACCTCTCACAACCTCGATCAGGAGAACCACCTCATGCGCTACCCCCGCCCCATCACGCCCACCCGCCGGCCGGCACGGCTGGTCGGCGCGCTGACCCTCGGACTTGCTCTCGCGCTGACGGGCTGCGGCAACGACGAGCCCACCGGCGACGCCTCCACGCAGGTGTCCGAGACCGACCACAACGATGCCGACGTCACGTTCGCGACCGACATGATCCAGCACCACGCTCAAGCCCTGTCCATGGTCGACCTGACGCTCGACCGCACCCTCGACCCCGAGGTGCAGCAGCTTGCCGACGACATCCGGGAGGCACAGGGGCCCGAGATCGAGACGATGAGCGACTGGCTCCAGGAGTGGGACGAGGAGATCCCGGCGACCATGCGCGACCACTCCAACGCTGGCCACGACATGGAAGGGATGGGCGACTCCATGGACGGTCTCGACTCCGACATGCCCGGCATGATGTCCGGCGACGACTTCGACGAGCTCGAGAACGCCCCCGACTCGCAGTTCCAGACCATGTGGCTCGAGATGATGGTCGAGCACCACGAAGGAGCCGTCGAGATGGCCCGGGAACAGCAGGCCGACGGGCAGTACAAGCCGGCCGTCGACCTCGCCGGGGCCGTCGTGGAGACCCAGACCGCCGAGATCGACACGATGAAGTCGCTCCTCGGCTCCTGACGCTGGAGCCGGTGACCGCCCTGACCGCTACCACGCCCGAAACCACGGAGTGAAGATGTTCCGCCGCCCTCGACCCAAAGTCTCCAGCGCAACCATCGCCGCAGGCACCGCGCTGATCCTTCTCTCGGGGTGCGGCGCGAGCGACAGCCCCGCACCGAACGCGGGCGAGGAAGATGCGCTGGGCCACGTGCACGGCCTCGGAGTCGACCCCGGTGACGGCACCCTGTACGTCGCCTCCCACTTCGGCGTCTTCCGC
>NZ_JANPEO010000024.1:0-4591 GCF_031422975.1 Nocardioides sp.
CTACGGCCGCGGCGCCCGGATGAAGTTCGAGGCCGACGAGGTCACCATCACCGGTGGCGTCCGGCACGGCGAGACCATGGGCGGACCGGTGGCGATCCAGGTCGGCAACACCGAGTGGCCCAAGTGGGAGAAGGTCATGTCGGCCGACCCCGTCGACCCGGCCGAGCTCGACGTCCTGGCCCGCAACGCAGCTCTCACCCGGCCACGTCCCGGTCACGCCGACCTGGCCGGCATGCAGAAGTACGACTTCGACGAGGCCCGCCCGATCCTTGAGCGAGCCTCCGCCCGCGAGACCGCGGCGCGCGTGGCCCTCGGCCGTGTGGCCGCGCACTTCCTCTACCAGGCCGTCGGCGCCGAGATCGTCAGTCACGTGGTCGAGCTCGGCGGCGTCCGCGCCCCTGCCGGCTCGGTCCCGGAGCCGGGCGACGTCGAGCGCCTCGACGTCGACCCCGTGCGCTGCCTGGACCCCCATGCCGCTATCGCGATGGTCGAGCGCATCGACCAGGCACACAAGGACGGTGTCACCCTCGGCGGCATCGTCGAGGTCGTCGTCCACGGACTGCCGCCGGGTCTCGGCTCGCACGTGCACTGGGACCGGCGCCTCGATGCGCGCCTGGCCGGCGCGCTGATGGGCATCCAGGCCATGAAGGGCGTGGAGATCGGGGACGGCTTCGCCACCGCCGCCACCCCCGGCTCGCTGGCCCACGACGAGATCGTCTCCACGCCCGAGGGCCTGCGGCGTACGTCGGGTCGCTCGGGTGGCACCGAGGGCGGGATGACCACCGGCGAGATCCTGCGAGTGCGAGCGGCGATGAAGCCGATCGCGACCGTGCCACGCGCGCTGCGGACGGTCGACGTCGCGACCGGTGAGGACGCCGTCGCGCACCATCAGCGCTCCGACGTCTGCGCCGTGCCCGCCGCCGGCATCGTGGCCGAGGCCATGGTCGCGCTCGTGCTGGCCGACGCCGTGATCGAGAAGTTCGGTGGCGACTCGGTGCGCGAGACCCGCCGCAACGCGGAGTCCTACCTCGACACGTTGCGCTTTCGATGACCCCCCGGGTCGTCCTGATCGGGCCCATGGGGGCCGGCAAGAGCACCGTGGCAGGGCTGCTCGCCGAGGCATGGGGCGTGCCCGCGCGTGACACCGACGCCGACATCGAGGCGACGGAGGGGCGCGAGATCTCCGAGATCTTCGTCGACTCCGGCGAGGCCCACTTCCGTGCGCTCGAGGCCGTTGCGGTCGCCGAGGCGCTGGCCACGCACGACGGCGTGCTCTCGCTCGGCGGGGGAGCGGTGCTCGACCCCGCGACACGCGCCCTGCTGGAGGGTCACCGCGTCGTCTTCCTCCGCGTTGGGTTGTCCGAGGCCGTCAAGCGCGTCGGCCTGGGCGTCGGTCGCCCGCTGCTGCTCGGCAACGTCCGCTCCCGGATCAAGGCGCTGCTGGACGAGCGGAGCCCCATCTACGAAGCCGCGGCCACCTTCGCGGTCGACACCGACGCCCGCGCCCCCGACGAAGTGGCGGCCGAGATCCTGGAGAGGCTCGCATGAGCGACACCACCCTGCATGTCGCCGGCGCTGCGCCGTACGACGTCGTCATCGGCCACGACCTGACCGGCCGGTTGCCAGCGATCCTGGGCGAGTCCGTGGAGCGGGTCGCGGTGTTGTACGCCGGCGAGCTGGCCGAGCAGGTGCAGCCGCTGGTCGACCTGCTGGTCGAGCACTACGACGTGCTGGCGTTGGGGCTTCCTGACGGGGAGCGCGCCAAGACCGCGCCCGTCGCCTCGGACTGCTGGGAGGCGCTCGGCGAGGGCGGTTTCACCCGTTCCGACGCCGTCGTCACCTTCGGTGGCGGCGCCAGCACGGACCTCGGCGGCTTCGTGGCCGCGACCTGGCTGCGTGGCGTTCGGGTCGTGCACGTGCCCACCACCGTGCTGGCGATGGTCGATGCTGCCGTCGGCGGCAAGACCGGCATCAACACCGGCGCGGGCAAGAACCTCGTGGGCGCCTTCCACGAGCCCGCGGGCGTGCTCTGCGACCTCTCGTTGTTGGCGACGCTGCCGCGCGACGAGTTCGTCGCCGGACTCGGCGAGGTCATCAAGTGCGGCTTCATCGCCGACCCGGTCATCCTCGACCTCGTGGAGGCCAACGACGCTGCCGACCTCACTGCCGACTCCGACGTCACCCGCGAGCTGATCGAGCGGGCGATCCGGGTCAAGATCGACGTCGTCGTCGACGACCTGCGCGAGACCGGTGGCGTCGCTGGTCACCCCGGCCGCGAGGTGCTCAACTACGGCCACACCCTCGCCCACGCGATCGAGCGCAACAGCGGCTACGCGGTCCGCCACGGCGAGGCCGTGGCGATCGGTGCGGTCTTCGTCGCCGAGCTGGCCGCCCGAGCGGGCTCCCTGGCTCCGGCTCTGGTGGAGCGGCACCGGACGGCGTTCGCCCGCGTCGGACTGCCGACGACCTACGACGACGCGTCCTTCGAGGACCTGCGCGACGCGATGAAGATCGACAAGAAGTCGCGGGGCAACCAGCTGCGCTTCGTGGTGCTCGACGACATCGGCCGGCCCCGGATCCTGGCCGGCCCGACCGAGGACGACCTGCGCGCGGCGTACGCCGCGATCGGGGGAGGGTCGTGAAGGTCCTCGTGCTCAACGGTCCCAACCTCGGACGACTCGGCCGCCGGCAGCCGGAGATCTACGGCCGCACGACGCACGCCGAGCTCGCCGACCAGTGCATCGCCTGGGGTCGTGACCTCGGCCTCGAGGTCGAGGTGCGGCAGACCAACCACGAGGGCGAGCTGCTCGACTGGCTCAACGCCGCCGCCGACGAGGGCACACCGGTCGTGCTCAACGCCGGCGCCTGGACCCACTACTCGCTCGCACTCTGGGACGCCTGCGCCCAGCTGAGCGCGCCGCTGGTCGAGGTGCACCTCTCCGACCCCAGGCAGCGCCCCGAGGAGTTCCGACACACGTCGGTCGTCGAGCCGCACGCGATCGAGACGATCGTCGGCCGAGGGATCGAGGGCTATCGCGACGCCCTGGCTGCGGTGTCGCGCGCGCCAGGCTGATCGCGGGCGACCCCCGTCGACACGGCACCGTCCGCTGAGCGCACATACTCAGGTGCGGAGCCTCGAGATGCGGGAGCATCAGGCATGTTCATCTATGCCGACCAGCAGGCGTGTCCGGGCTGTCGCTCACCTCTCCCCTCCCCGGCCCTGGCCTGTACGGCCTGCGGGCTCGCCCTCACCGGCCCCGAGCCCCAGCAGGTCTTCCGCGCCCTGCAGCAGGTCGACGCGCTGGTCGCCGGCATGTACGCCGCCGCGGGCCCGGCGACGGTGCTCGACCCGGCCCAGCCGAAGAAGCCCCGCACCGCGATGAGCTCTGCGTCGGTGCCGCGAATCCTCCTCGGACTCGGGGCGCTGTGCCTGCTCGTCGCCGCGCTCGTCTTCCTCGCGGTCGCGTGGTCCGCGTTGGGCGTCGATGGTCGGACCGTGGTCCTGGGCGTCTTCACGATCGTCGCCGGCGTGCTCACCGTCTGGGTGGCCATGCGTGACCTGCGTGCGGGTGCCGAGGCGCTGGCAGCCGTGACGCTCGGGCTGCTGGCCCTGGTCCTGGGCGGAGCCTGGAGGGCAGGATGGTTCGGAACCCTCGGCGATGAGGCCTTCCTCGTCGTTGCCGGCCTGATCGTCGCTGCGGCAGCCGTCGCGACCGCACGCTGGGCCGCGACCACTCCGGTCGCCCTCCTGGTCGGTGCGCAGGTCATCGCGACCCTCGCACTGGTGGCTGCCGCCATCGGCACGGCGGGCGTGATCGACCGTGGCAACGCCGTCGCCGCGCTGGCGGCCCTGGCCATCTTCCTCGGCGGAGCAGCGATCGGCCACCGCCTCGGGCTCGGGGTCCTGGTCCTGGGTACCGTCGCCCTGACGGCCGTCTGCTGGCTCCTGCTGGCGCTGGTCGGGGTCCTGCGTCTGGACGAGCTCACCATCGCGCGACTGTGGGGCGACCTGGCCGTGTGGCCGCTCCTCATGGCCACCGCGCTGGTCGCGGCCCTCGCCGCTGTTCGCCCAGTCCCGCGCGAGCTGCGGATCCTGGCGGCATCGACGGCGGTGGCGCTCGGCACCCTGCTCGTCACCGCAGTCTCGTTCGACGAGTCGCCGACGCGACTCGCGCTGGTGGAGCTGGCCGTCGTTGCGGCGTACGCCGCCGTCTCGACCCGGCTCCCGGGCGTCTGGAGATGGGTCTGCGCCGCACCCTCGGCCATCGCGGCCCTGGGCCTGGCGGCCAGCGTGATCCGGCTCACGGTCGTGGCGACGGGCGAGCTGGTCCTCAACGAACCCTGGACCCGCGGCGTGCTCGACCGCCTCGACGCACCGGACGTCCCATGGACGTGGCCGCTGCTGCTCCCCGCAGGTGTCGTGGGGATCAGTGTCACGGTGGCGACCATCCTGCACTGCGCCGACCGCCGGGCACGGACAGTCGTGGTCCCCGGTGCGGCTGCCAGCGCGGTCGCGCTCGCGCTGATGCCGGCGCTGTACGGCGCCCCGCTCGCAGCCGCCGTAGTGGCCGTGCTCGTCGCGACCCTGGTC
>NZ_JANPEO010000025.1:0-4610 GCF_031422975.1 Nocardioides sp.
GCCGCGTCGGTGGTCAGCAGGTCTGCCGGCACGTCCACGTCGCGCTGGGCATCGAGGCGGCGTACGGCGACTCCGACCAGCTCGACGGGGGCACCGACCCTGGCCGTCAGGTCATCGGCCTGCTCCATGAGCAGCCGCACCACCTGTGAACCGACCGAACCACAGCCCAGCACGGCGACCTTCAGTCGCTTGTTCTCCATCACGCACCCACGTCAGTAGCCAACAGATCGTCCTCAGTCTCCCTGCGCAGCACGACGGAGATCTTCCCGTCCCGCACAGCGATCACCGGAGGTCGCAGCGCATGGTTGTAGTTGGAGGCCATCGAGCGGCAGTAGGCGCCGGTCCCCGGGACGGCCACGAGGTCGCCGGGGGCGATGTCGGAGGGCAGGAACTCGTCCTTCACCACGATGTCGCCGGCCTCGCAGTGCTTGCCCACCACCCGGGCCAGCACCGGCGCTGCCACGGAGATGCGGTTGGCGAGCGTCGCGGAGTAGTCGGCGTCGTACAGCGCCGTGCGGATGTTGTCGCTCATGCCGCCGTCGACGGAGACATAGGTACGCACGAGCCCGCCGTCGAGCGCGACCTCCTTGACCGTGCCGACGGTGTAGACCGTGCACATCGCCGGGCCGACGATCGCGCGGCCGGGCTCGATGCTGAGTCGCGGCTCGGTGATCCCGAGCGCCTTGCACTCGTGCTCGACGATCCTGGACATCTCGGTGGCCAGCTGCGCCGGGTCGCTCGGATCGTCCTGGGTCGTGTAGGCGATGCCGAAGCCGCCACCGAGATCCATCTCCGCCATCTCGACGCCGATCTCCTCGCTGACCCGGGCGTGCAGCGCGAGCACGCGGCGCGCCGCGACCTCGAACCCGGACGAGTCGAAGATCTGGCTGCCGATGTGGCTGTGCAGGCCGAGCAGCTCGACACCTTCGGCGTCGTGCACGCGGCGTACGGCCTCCAACGCGTCACCGCTGGTGATGGAGAAGCCGAACTTCTGGTCCTCATGCGCGGTCGCGATGTATTCGTGGGTGTGCGCCTCGACGCCGGCGGTGATCCGGATCATCACGCGGGCCCGGAGGTCGGTGCCTGTCGTGAGCCGCTCGAGCCGCTCGATCTCACCGAAGGAGTCGACGATGATCCGGCCCACGCCGAGCTCGAGGGCCCGCGCGAGCTCGCGTTCGGTCTTGTTGTTGCCGTGGTAGCCGATGCGCGCCATCGGGAAGCCGGCCCGCTCGGCGACGGTGAGCTCGCCGCCCGAGCAGACGTCGAGGTGCAGCCCCTCCTCCGCCAGCCAGCGCACCGTGGTCGTGGAGAGGAACGCCTTGCCTGCGTAGAAGACGTCGTAGGCCGCAAACGCGTCCTTGAAGGCACGGGCGCGGGCGCGGAAGTCGGCCTCGTCGAGGACGTAGGCCGGGCTGCCCTCCTGCTCCAGCAGATCGGTGACCGCCACCCCGCCGACGCTCAGCACGCCGTCGGTCTTCTCCGCGGTGCTCGACCAGAGCAGCGGGACGATCTCGTTGGGGTCGCTGGGCTCGCGCAGCCACGTGGGGCCGCCCGGACGATTGTGGCTGAGGGCGCCGTCAGCGTGCGCCCAACCGGACGGGTGCGAGGTGGGCACGACTCACATCCGCTCGGGCGCGGAGACTCCGAGCAGGTGGAGGCCGTTGGCCAGCACCGTCTTCGTCGCCTGCACGAGCGTCAGCCGAGCCTTGTGGAGGTCGCCCGGCTCCTCGTCGCCCATCGGCAGGACGCGGCAGCTGTCGTAGAAGCGGTGGTAGGAGCCGGCGGTCGCCTCGAGGTAGCGGGCGATGCGGTGCGGTTCGCGCAGCTCCGCCGCCGCGGTGATCACCCGCGGGAACTCGGCCAGGGCCCGGAGCAGCTCGCCCTCCTTCTCGTGGACGAGCAGGTCGGGGTGCGACTCGGGCGCCAGGCCCAGGTCGGCCGCATTGCGCAGGATCGCGTTGGTCCGGGCGTGGGCGTACTGCACGTAGAAGACCGGGTTGTCGCTGCTCGCCTTGGTGATCTGCTCGACGTCGAGGGTGAGAGGCGAGTCGGCCGGGTAGCGGGCGAGCGAGTAACGCAGGGCGTCGACACCGATCTCCTCGACGAGCTCATCGAGAGTGACCATGGTCCCGGCCCGCTTGGACAGCCGCATCTCCTCGCCACCCTTGATGATCTTCACCAGCTGCCCGATGAGCACTTCGATGTTCCGGTCGGGATCGTCACCAGTGCACGCGGCCATCGCCCGCAACCTGTTGACGTATCCGTGGTGGTCGGCGCCCAGGAGGTAGATGCAGCGGTCGAAGCCACGTTCCCGCTTGTTGACGTAGTAGGCGGTGTCGCTCGCGAAGTAGGTCAGGTCGCCGTTGGACTTGATCAGCACCCGGTCCTTGTCGTCGTCGAAGTCGGTGGTGCGCATCCACAGCGCGCCGTCGTTGTCGACGAGGTGGCCCTGGTCCCGCAGCTTCTGCAGGCCGGTGACCACGCTTGATTCGGTGTCGTCATCGGACCCGTGCAGCGCACGCTCGGAGAACCAGACGTCGAAATGGGTCTGGAACAGCTCCAGCTGCTCGCGCTGCTCAGCCAGCTGCGCCCCGTAGGCAGCCTCGCGGAAGGCGACGGTCCGATCCGGGCCCTCCGGCAGCTCGAGGAGACCGGGATCCTCGGCCACCAGCTTCCTCGCCAGATCGAGGATGTAGCCGCCCTGGTATCCGTTCTCGGGAATCGGCTGGTCGAAGGCTGCGGCTTCCACCGATGCACCGAAAAGGTTCATCTGGTTGCCGCGGTCGTTGATGTAGAACTCGCGAGTCACGTCCGCGCCCGATGCCTCCAGCACCCGCCCAATCGCGTCACCGAGGACGGCCCAGCGTGTGTGGCCGAGGTGCAGCGGACCCGTCGGGTTGGCCGAGATGAACTCGAGGTTGATCTTCTCGCCGGCGAACGCGTCGGAGGCGCCGTACGACTCCCCTGCCGCCACGATGTCGGTGGCGACCTGGCCCTGCGCGCCTGCGTCGACGGTGATGTTGAGGAACCCGGGACCCGCGACCTCGACGTCGGCGATGGCGTCGCTCTCGGTCAGCTTCTTCGCGACGAGCTCGGCGAACGCCCGCGGGTTGGTGCCGGCCTGCTTCGCCAGCTGGAGCGCGACGTTGGTGGCGTAGTCGCCGTGACCCTTCTGTCGCGGACGCTCCACGGTGACCCGGGTCGGCACGCCGTCGGGCAGCGTGATCGCGCCGTCGGCCACGAGGGCGGCCAGCGCATCGACGATGGTCGCGGAGAGTTGCTCAGGAGTCACCGGTCCAGCCTATCGGCGTGGGCGGCCCGCCCTCACACCGGTTTCACGGCCGGGACCGGCCGGTTGTAGGGTTGCGCTCGCCTCACGAGCCCCTATAGCTCAGGGGATAGAGCGCCGCCCTCCGGAGGCGGAAGCCTAGGTTCGAATCCTAGTAGGGGCACCGACCACCTCACCCTCGCTCGGGGAACAGAGCGCCGCGCTGTCTCCTCCGCAGGTCTCATCAGTGTGTCCGGAGACACATTCCACGGCCCCGGCTTTGCTGTAACACTGAGTTACCCCATGCCCGAGTCGCCGCCACCGTAGGCGAGACCACGCATCGATCCCCTGGAGCCCCCTCGTGAGCAAGTTGACCTCCTGCGTCGCCCTCGGCCTGGCAGCAACCTCCGCCCTGGCGGTCACGGTTGCGGGAGGGATCGCCCCAGCAGGCGCCACCACGGGCAGCGAACGCACCGCCCCCACCCTGACCAACTTCGGCTATCGCGCCGACGTGTACGGCGTGAAGCTGGTGACCGACAACGTGGAGGCCTTCAACCTCAAGGACGCGCACGCGCAGCTGCGATGCACGCGAGCGATCGAGCAGTCCGCGGAGCAGACGTCGGTGCTCAGCGTGCCGGACAACCCCCTCATCAACATCGCGGCGAGCAGAAGCGTCACCGACACCTACCTCGAGGGTGGGACCCACGGCGTCCGCGGCGCCAACACCATCGGGGACATCCGCCTCGGTGGCGAGATCGGCGGCGTCAGGACGCCGACCCTGGTGATCGAGGGCCTGACGACCAAGGCCGACGCGTTCCACACCCCGCAGGGCTTCGGCCACCGAGAGTCGTTCGACTTCGCCCGCATCAGGCTCGAGCTGCTCGATGGCACCCCCCTGGCCGGCACGCCGCTCGAGGCACTGCTCGAGCCCCTCAACCAGGTGACCGACACGGTCTTCGAGGGCACCCACGAGGCTGCCAACGAGATCTTCACGGTTCTCCAGTCGGCCACCGCGCCCATCCGGATCCCCGGGTTGGGATCGATCGCCCTGGGCAGGGTGCGGGGCACCGCGACCAGCAGGAAGGCGACGTCGGAGGCGATCGCCCTGGAGATCCTCATCGATGCCGGGGGCAGCCGACAGCTGGTCGAGATCGGCGCGGCCAATGCCCGGATCGGTTCCCCGACCCCGGTCGGCGTCTTCCGTGCCGGCGGCACGGCCCTCGACCTGCAGGCCCTGCAGGGCAACCTCCACCTCGGCAACGTCCAGCACAAGTCGATCCCGTGCGAGGGCACGCGCGGGCGGACCCTGAGCTACCACGTGCCCGCGGCCGGCGTGCTCGGC
>NZ_JANPEO010000026.1:0-5432 GCF_031422975.1 Nocardioides sp.
ACTGGATCAGCGACGTCCACATCTTCTGGCCGTTGATCACCCACTCGTCGCCCTCCTGGACCGCCCGCGTCCTCAGGGAGGCGAGGTCGGTGCCGGAGTCGGGCTCGGAGTAGCCGATCGAGAAGTGCAGGTCGCCGGCCAGGATCCTCGGCAGGAAGTAGTCCTTCTGCTCAGCCGTCCCGTAGCGCATGATCGTCGGTCCGACGGTGTTGAGCGTGAGATAGGGGATGGGCACCCCGGCCACCGCCGCGACGTCGGTGAAGATGAGCTGCTCGATCATCGAGCGGTCCTGGCCGCCGTACTCGCGAGGCCACCCGATGCCGAGCCACCCGTCGGTCCCGAGCTGGCGGATGACGTCCTTGTACGTCGCCACGTCGCCGAACTCGCCGCCCCTCGTCGACGTGGCCATCGACAGTGCGGCGCGTCGCTCGGGCGTGACGAGGGCATCGAAGTACTCCCGGAGCTCCTGCTGCAGCGCGAGGTGCTCGGGCGAGAGGGCTACCTGCATGCGGCGACACTAGAACGTGTTCTTGTTTTAGTCCATAATGGCGCCATGAGTGACACCCGCATGCTCGACACCGGTTCGGTTCCCGACCGCTTCGCCCGTGGCTGGCACTGCCTGGGACTGGCGAGGGACTTCACCGACGGCGAGCCGCACGGCGTGGACGCGTTCGGTGGCAAGCTCGTCGTGTGGTCGGACACGGCGGGCAACCTCAGCGTGCTCGACGGGTACTGCCGGCACATGGGCGGCGACCTCGCGCAGGGCAGTGTGAAGGGTGACGAGATCGCCTGCCCGTTCCACGACTGGCGCTGGGGCGGCGACGGCAGGTGCAAGGCGATTCCGTACGCCCGAAGGGTGCCGCTGCGGGCACGCACTGCGCGCTACGAGTCGGTGATCCGCAACGGCATGCTGATGATCTGGCACGACGTGGAGGGCGGCCCGGCCGACCACGACATGCTGCCGCCCGAGCTGGAGGGCATCGGCACCGAGCGCTACACCGACTGGACCTGGAACGTCCTCGACGTCCCCTCCGCGCACTGTCGCGAGATCGTCGACAACGTCGTGGACATGGCGCACTTCTTCTACATCCACTTCGCGTTCCCGACGAGGTTCCGCAACGTCTTCGAGGGGCACATGGCGACCCAGTTCATGGAGTCGACCGGGCGCCCCGACATGGTCGGGGAGGGGTACGGCGACGAGAACCTCATCCTCACGTCGGAGGCCACCTACTACGGCCCGTCCTTCATGATCAACTGGCTCGAGACCGACTACAAGGGCTTCCTGACCAAGGTCATCCTGGTCAACTGCCACGTCCCGACCGGCCCCAACTCGTTCAGGTTGCAGTACGGCCTGTGCGTCGAGAAGGCCGAGGGCCTCGACGACAAGACGGCGCGCTACGTCGGCACGAAGTACTCCGACATGTTCGGCGACGGTTTCCTCCAGGACGTCCACATCTGGCTGAACAAGGCGCCCGTGCAGAACCCGCTCCTGTGCGAGGAGGACGGCCCCGTCTACCAGCTGCGCCGGTGGTACGAGCAGTTCTACGTCGACACCGCCGAGGTGACCGACGAGATGACAGCACGCTTCGAGTTCGAGGTCGACACCACCAAGGCAGGAGAGTTCTGGCGGGCCGAGGTCGCGCAGAACCTCGCGAAGAAGGCCGCCCAGGACGCGGCGGCCAGCCACTGATGGCCTACATCGTCCCCGCCAGCGCCGACACCCTCGAGGACCAGCGGCTCTACACCCGGGCCCGGCTGACCGAGGTCGCGTGCCTGGACTGCCGCGCCAGCGTGGGGGTGAAGAAGAACTCCGAGCACCACACCTCGATCCAGTGGCACACGGAGTCGCTGGGGGAGTGCGCGGAGTTCCGCCGACTGGACAGCGCGCCGACCGGCCGCCCGATCCGGGCATCCTGTCCCCGGATGCAGGCGAGCATCGACGCCGCCGTGCGCGACGGACAGCTGAAGATCGGGGCCGAAGATGGATACTGACTCCTACCTCCTCGAGGTCCGCGACGTCGTCGCCGAGACCGCCGACGCCTCGTCGATCGTGTTCGACGTCCCGGTCGACGTCGCCGGCGCCTTCGCGTCCACGCCGGGGCAGTTCCTCACCCTCGCAGTGCCGTCGGCCCGGACCGGACTGGTGGCCCGCTGCTACTCCATCTCCACCCCGCCCGGCGAGCCGCTCACCGTGACCGTCAAGCGCACGCCTGACGGTTACGCCTCCAACTGGCTCAACGACAACCTCCGGCCCGGCGACACCGTGCGCGTGCTGCCGCCCTCGGGGATCTTCTCGCCCAAGGACTGGTCCGCCGACCTGCTGCTCTTCGCGGGCGGGTCGGGCATCACCCCGATCATGTCGATCGTGCGTACGGCGCTGGCTGAGCACTCCGCCCGGGTCGTGCTGTTCTACGCGAACCGTGACGAGACGTCGGTCATCTTCGCCTCCGCCCTCGCCGAGCTCGCCGCCGCACACCCGGACCGCCTCCAGGTCATCCACTGGCTCGAGTCGGTCCAGGGGCTGCCCAGTGAGGCCCAGCTGGGCGGGTTCGCTGCGGCGTACTCCACGTGGACGTCCTTCTGCTGCGGGCCTGCGCCCTTCATGAAGGCCGTCTCCACCGCGCTGCGCGCACTCGACTTCCCGCGCGAGCGACGACACCAGGAGAAGTTCGTCTCGCTCGGCGGCAACCCCTTCGGCGACGTGGAGGAAGTGCTGGCGGCTCAGGCCACCCTCGCCTCGGTCGACGACGCGGACGAGGCCGAGGACGCCGCACCGGTCGGGCCGTCGGGGCCGGTCAAGGTCGAGATCGAGCTCGACGGCGAGGAGCACGTCTTCGACGACTGGCAGCCCGGGACGAAGCTGCTGGAGTTCCTCGAGTCCAAGGGCATCAAGGCGCCGTACTCCTGCCGCGAGGGCGAGTGCTCCGCGTGCGCCGTCCGCCTGATCTCCGGCGAGGTGAGGATGCTGCACAACGACGTGCTCGAGCAGGAAGACCTCGACGAGGGCCTCCGTCTCGGCTGCCAGTCCGTCCCCGCCACCGAGGATCCGGTGAAGGTCTCCTACCGCTGACGTCCGCCGTCCCTGGCGGCGGGCGGCAGCTCACGACCCTGGGTGTCGCCTCAGGGCTGTCGACTGGTGCGGACGTTGCGGCTGTGGAGCGCGATGCGGGCCAGCATGCCGAGGGAGACGGTGACGGCCACGACGAAGACGACCAGGGCGATCTGGTTCTCCACCGATGTTCCGTCGCCTGACGGCCTGGCCAGCAGCGCGGAGGCCAGGATCATCGCGGCGAGGACCACGGCCGCGGCCAGCACGTTGGCGAGCTTGTGCAGGCCCCGCAGGAACTCGTCCTCGTCGAAGGCCTTGATCCGCAGCTCGAAGTTGCCCTCACCCACCGCGTCGAAGGCACGGTTCACCCGCCCCGGGAGCTCCTCGACGAACTCCTTGGCCTCCAACAGCGACGCCATCATCGTCGCCGGGCTCGTGCCCATGGAGGACTTCATCAGCCCGGTCATGTGTCGCTGCAGTGCCTCGCGGGGCTGGAATCCCGGGTCGAGCGTCGCCGCGACCTGGTCCAGGTTGAGCAGCGTCTTGCCGAGCATCACCAGCTCGGGGTCCATGCGCAGACCGGCCTCGCCCGCCTTGCGGGTCAGCTGGAGCACGAGGGCGCCGAGGTCGAGGTCCGACAGCGAGGCGTCGGCCGAGCGGCCGACGAGGTCGGCGACCGCGCGTGCGAAGACCGCCTCGTCGAACTCCGGCAGCCGTTCGCCCAAGGAGATCGCGATGCGCGTGACCTCCTCGGGACGGGCGTCTGCCAGGGCGAGGAAGAGCTTGACCAGCTTGTCGCGCACCGCCGGTGCGAGCCGCGCGATCATCCCGATGTCGAGCAGGACCAGGCGACCGTCCGGTGTCACCAGCACGTTGCCGGGGTGGGGGTCGGCATGGAAGACGCCCTGGACGAGGACCTGGTCGAGATAGGCGGCGAAGAGCTGGTCGGCCAACGGAGCACCATCCAGCTCGAGCTGGCCGAGGGGTCCGAGGGCGGTGACCTTCTTGCCGGCCACGTACTCCATGGTGAGCACCCGGCTGGTGGTCAGGTCGGGGACCGGCTCGGGGACGACGATGAGGTCGTGGTCGGCGACCAGGTCACGCATGCGCGCCAGGTTGTCGGCCTCGCGGCGGTAGTCCAGCTCGTCGACCAACGCCTTGCGGAACTCCTCCAGGAGTTGCACGAAGCCGAAACGGCGACCCGTGTCGGTGTGCTTGTCCAGGAACAGCGCCAGGTCGGCGAGGACTTCCATGTCCTTGCGGACCTGCTCCCTGATCCCGGGGCGCTGCACCTTCACGACGACCTCGCGACCGTCCCGCAGGGTTGCGCGATGGACTTGGCCGAGCGACGCCGCGGCCAGCGGAGTGGACTCGAAGGTGGGGAAGACGGCCGAGAGTCGCACCTGCAGCTCGCTGCTGACGATGTCCTCGACCTCCTCGAAGGAGAACGGTGCGACGCCATCTTGAAGCCTCGACAAGGCCTCGATGTACGCCGGGCTCAACAGGTCCACACGCGAGGACATGAGCTGGCCGAGCTTGACGAAGGTCGGGCCCATCGCCTCGAGGTCCTCGGCGAGACGTATGGCGGCGTCGGGATCGCCCTCGGCGGCCTCCTCGTCCAGCGCGACGTCGATCCCTGCCGAACGGACGAGGTCTCCGCGCCCGTGACGGATCAGGAGGAGTGCGATCTGCCGGTAACGCTTCACGTGCTCGGGATCTATACGCAGGCTCATCGTGGGTGAGCATAGCGGCGGATCCACCCCACAGCGTCGAGACGACCTCGGCGCGGATGCCCTCTTTTGGTGTTGTGCACGCGGGAGACGCGTGCCACCGTCCGATCATGATGAGCAGAGTCCTCCGTCCGCTTGCCCGCCTTCGCGTCGTCGGCCTCGGTCTCTGCGCCACGGTGCTCACGGTGACCGCCGCCCTCGCGCCCGGCGGCGGAGCATCCGCTGGCACGTCGTCGCCGCAGGCGGCGGACAACGCGGCCTCGCCGGCTCGGACCGTGACCGTGATGACCCGAAACCTCTATCTCGGGGCCGACCTGGGTCCGATTCTCGCGGCACTGGGCAGCGGCAACAACAACGCCATCGTCGGCGCCGCGACGCGGACCTGGGGCGCGGTGCAGGCCACCGCGCCCGAAGAGCGGATGGCCGCGATCGCGGACGAGATCGTGGCGGCCGATCCCGAGGTGATCGGTCTCCAGGAGGTCACGACCTGGACGACCTTCTCCTACAACCCCCTCACCGGCGCGGTCAGCAACCCCGTCGTCGCCTACGACTTCCTGGACCTGCTGCTCGCCGAGCTGGCCGAGCGCGGTGCCGACTACCGTGAGCTTCCCGCAGCCACGGCACACAACTTCAGCTCGCCACCGATCCCGATC